>DATFAJ010000222.1:0-12255 GCA_035254745.1 Candidatus Methylomirabilota bacterium
CCTCCAACGGAGATGCGCCCGGTGCCCGGGCGCTCATCGCGCCACCTCCAACGGAGATGCGCCCGGTGCCCGGGCGCTCATCGCGGCGCCTCCGTCCCGCCCTTCGCGTCGAACGTCACCGCCGGCTCGACGGTCCGCACGGAGCGGCTGTCGAGGGCGCGGATCGGCCGCAGCGCGTTCGCGAGGAAGCCGCGCACCATGGACAGGCGGGCCGGCGGAATGGGGAGCCCGGCGAGGCGGGCGCGCTCCTTCACCTCGTCCAGCGTGACGTCAGGGGGTAGCTCGGGCATGGCGATCTCCTTGTGAGCGACGGGCCATAGAGTAGACGGGTCCGCGCGCGAGAGCAACACGTCGGCGCCGCCGCGTCGGCGCGGCCTTGACAGCGAGGCGGACGATGGCATACACCCAGGCCCACAGGAGGAATGACCCATGCGCGAGAGCTCGGCAGCATCCCGATCCGTCGGCCGGCGGCAGTTCCTGACCCTGAGCGCGGCCGGCCTGGCCGCCGCCGGCCTCCCGCTGGCGCCGGCCCGCGCGCAGGGGAAGCGGAGCGGCGAGCTGGTGGCCGGCCTCTCCGAGCGCATGCTGACCCTCGATCCGGCCAACCACTACTCGATCTCGTCCACGTCGGTGCACCGGCACATGTTCGATCCGCTGGTGGACGTCACCAACGACTCGAAGTTCGTCCCCGCCCTCGCCGAGTCGTGGCGCGCGGTGAACAACACCACCTGGCGCTTCACGCTGCGGAAGGGCGTGACCTTCCACGACGGCACTCCGTTCAACGCGGACAGCGTGCTCTACACGCTGCGGCGGGTGAAGGACAACACCAAGCTGATCAAGTCCTTCGTCTACCAGGACATCGAATCGGTCGAGAAGGACGGGGATTTCGCGGTGGTCGTGACCTCCAAGCGCCCGTTCGGGTCGCTGCCGGCGCATCTCACCATGCTGGGCATGCTGCCGCCCAGCGCGGCAAAGAACGAGGACGCGTTCTTCCAGAAGCCGATCGGCACCGGGCCGTTCCGCTTCGTGTCGTGGACGCACGGCGACCACATCGTGCTGTCGGCCAATCCGAGCTACTGGAAGCCGGCCCAGCCGCGGGTCGAGAAGCTCACCTTCCGCTTCATCCCCGAGCTGTCCACCCGCTCGGCCGCCCTCCGCGCGGGCGAGATCCACGTCATCGACCGGGTCACCCCCGACCTGGTCGAGACGCTCAAGGGCAGCCGGGGCGTGAAGGTCTACGACGTGCCCGCGGTGGAGGCCCAGCGGTGGGTCTTCCAGCTCGCCAAGGAGCCGGTGAAGGATCAGCGGCTGCGCCAGGCCATCTCGCTCGCGATCGACCGCAACGTGATCATCAAGGAGCTGCTGCTGGGCTACGGCCGCCCGGTGGACAGCCCGGTGCCGCCGGGCCTGATCGGCCACACGAGCCTGCCGGCCAAGGCCTACGACCCGGAGAAGGCGCGGCAGATCCTCAAGCAGGCCGGGTACAAGGACGTGTCGATCGACTTCGTGCTGATGAAGGACTTCTATCCCAAGCAGCTCGAGATCACCCAGGCGGTGGCCGCGATGCTGGGCGAGGTCGGCATCAAGGTCAACATCAAGAACCTCGAGATCGCCACCGCGCGCGAGCAGCGCAGCGCCGGGACCTACGACATGTTCTACTCCGGCTGGGCCCACATGCCCCACGACCCCGACTGGTACTTCGGCCAGTGGTTCACCAAGGCCGGCGCGGAGAAGCTCACCCGCTACGACAATCCGCGAGTGGAGAAGCTGATCGCGGAGGGCCGGGTGCCGGATCCCAAGGTGCGCCAGGCGAAGTACGAGGAGCTCGAGCGCATCCTGTGGGACGAGGAGCCCGAGATCTGGCTCTGCTACACGGTGGCCATCTACGGCACCAGCGACCGGCTGCGCAACTTCGAGCCGCGCCGCGACTACTACGTCCTGCTGAGCGACGTCGCGATCGCGTAGCCCGGTGACGCGCGCGCCGCGGGGCGGCGGGCGGTGAGGGCCTACGTCCTCCGCCGGCTGTGGCAGTCCGCCCTCACCCTGGCCGGGGTGTCGGTGCTGGTGTTCGTCATCCTCCGGGTCCTGCCCGGCGACCCGGCCAAGATGCTGCTGCCCGACGGCGCGCCCCAGTCCGCGGTCGACGAGCTCAACCGCCAGCTCGGCCTGCACGAGCCGCTGCACGTGCAGTACGCCCTCTTCCTCCGGAGCGTCTTCCGGGGCGACTTCGGCCAGTCCTTCCAGTATCGCGCGCCCGCCCTGCAGGTGGTCACCGAGCGCCTCGCCGCCACCGTGCAGCTCGCGCTGGCCGCCCTGCTGATCACGGTATCGGTCGGCGTCTCGCTCGGGATCGTGGCCGCGGTGCGCCGCGGCACCCGCTACGACTACGCGAGCACGATCCTGGCCGTACTCGGACAGTCCCTGCCCAACTTCTGGCTCGGCATCATGCTGATCCTGCTCTTCGGGGTCGCGCTGCGCTGGCTGCCCACCTCGGGCTTCGAGAGCTGGCGTCACCTGATCCTGCCCGCGGTGACCCTCGCCGCGTTTCCGATGGCGCTGGTGGCGCGCCTCACCCGCTCGAGCATGCTCGAGATCCTCGGGCGCGACTTCATCCGCACCGGTCGCGCCAAGGGCCTGGCCGAGCGCGCGGTGATCCTGCGGCACGCGCTGCGCAACGCGGCGGTGCCGCTCCTGACCGTGCTGGGGCTGCAGATCGGCACCTTGCTGGGCGGCGCGGTGATCACCGAATCGGTGTTCGCGTGGCCCGGCATGGGCAAGCTGGTGGTGGACGCGATCTTCTTCCGCGACTTCCCGGTGGTGCAGACGGTCTTGATCCTCTCCGCCACCATCTTCGTGGTGATCAACCTGCTGGTCGACCTGCTCTACACCGTGATCGACCCCCGGATCCGCTACTCGTGAGCGCGCCGGTCGTGACGGCTCCGGCCCCGCGCGCCGGCCGCCTGAGCCCGACCGCGCTGGTGGGCGGCGTGCTCCTGGCCGTCGCGGTCCTGGCGAGCGCGCTGGCGCCGCTGCTGGTCGCGAGCGATCCGGTGAAGCCCTCCTTCAGCCGGCGTCTCGCGCCGCCGTGGGGGCTCGGCGGCACCGCCGCGCACGTGCTCGGCACCGACAACCTCGGCCGCGACATCCTCGCGCGCCTGCTCCACGGCGGACGCATCTCGCTGTCCCTCGCCGCCCTCTCGGTGCTCATCGCCGCGCTGGTGGGCATCCTGGTGGGCCTGGTGGCCGGCTCGGGCGGCGAGCGGCTCGACTCGCTCCTGATGCGCACGGCCGACGTGCAGCTCGCGTTCCCGGTCATCATGCTCGCGATCGCGATCGTGGCGGTGGTGGGCACCAGCCCGGCCGCGCTGGTCGGGGTGCTCGCCCTGAGCGGCTGGGTGCTCTACGCACGCACGGTGCGCGCGAGCGTGCTCACCATCCGGCGCCTCGAGTACGTGGAGGCCGCCCACACGCTGGGGGCGAGCGATCTCCGGATCGTGGCGCGCCACATCCTGCCCAACACCATGGCCCCGATCCTGGTCATCGGCTCGAGCCAGTTCGCCACCATGGTGCTGCTCGAGTCCGGGCTCAGCTTCCTCGGCATGGGCATCCAGGCGCCCCGGCCCTCGTGGGGCCTCATGCTCGCGGAGGGACGGGACTACCTGTCGAACGCGTGGTGGCTCGCCACGATTCCCGGCCTCGCGATCTCGCTGGTCGTGCTCGGCGCCAACCTGCTCGGGGACGGGCTGCGGGACCTGCTGGACCCGCGGGGGTAAACCTATCCCTCACCCTGCCCTCTCCCCAGACGGGAGAGGGTCAGGAGCGGATCAGGGGGGCGAAGCGCTCCATGCGCTCCAGGCTCTCGCCGAGGCTCTCGGCCCGGAAATCGAAGATCAGCTCGCTCACCCCGAGCGCGGCGAAGGCCCCGATGTCGTCGGCGATCGCCTGCTGGCTCCCCGAGAACGGCCGTCGCTCCGCGCCGCCGCCCACGCCCTGGCCCGGATCGTAGATCGGCGCCTTGTAGGAGATCGTGAGCGTCGAGAAATCGCGGCGCTCCGCCTCGGTCAGGCGGCGCAGGTCGTCGAGCTCGGCGCGCAGCTCGGCGGGGCGCAGCGGGACGGCCGGATTGGCGCCCACCGGATGCCAGCCGTCGCCGAGCCGGGCGACCCGGCGCAGCGCGGCCTTGCTGTGGCCGCCGATCCAGATCGGGGGGTGCGGCTTCTGGGTGGGGTGCGGCAGGCAGCGGATGGCGTCGAAGCGGTAGAACTCGCCGCGGAACGACGCGGAGTCCTGCGTCCACAGGGTCTTGAAGATGCGCAGGTACTCGTCTCCCACCGCGCCGCGCCGGTCGAAGTCGGGCGCGCCGAGGGCCTGGAACTCCTCGCGCAGCCAGCCGACCCCGACGCCGACCGTGACGCGCCCGCGGGACAGCACGTCGATGGTGGCGAGCATCTTGGCGGTCACCACCGGGTTGCGGTGCGGCAGGATCATCACGCTCGAGATCAGGCGCAGCCGGCGCGACTTGCCCGCGACGAAGGCCATCAGCGAGAGCTGCTCGAGGGCGTCGCCGTGGCCGGGAAAGGCACCGCTCACCGTGTACGGATACTTCGACTTGATCGCGACCGGGAACACGATGTGGTCGGCGATCACCACCGAGGAGAAGCCGAGCGATTCCCCGCGCTCGACGAGCGTCTCGAGCGCCTCCGGCGCGGCGGTCGCGCCGCGCGTGGGCAGGTAGAAGCCGAATCGCATCGAGGCGCGCCCCGCTCTACTTGAAGTGGGGCATCACCTTCTTGGCCAGGAGATCGATCTGGGCCGGGTCGTCGGTCACCGGCCCCAGCACCAGGTATTTGAGGCCGGCCTTCACGAGGTCGTCGATCCGCGCGTTGATGTGATCGATCGACCCGATCATGTAGGACTCCTGCAGGTGCTCGTAGGTCCGGTGGGTGCCCATCGTCTTGATGAACGGCGCCTTCGACGCGGCCACCGCCTTCGCGTGGCTCGGGGTGTCGACCAGGTGGATGAAGTTGCAGTGCCCGAAGGTGAGCTTCCTCGGATCGCGGCCCATGCTCTTCGCGTGCTGCTGCAGCAGCCCCCAGTCCCGCTTGACCCAGTCCTGGGTGCCCGAGCAGCGCGAGAGCCAGTTGCCCGCCTTCACGATGCGGTCCATCACGGTGGTGGCGATGACCGGCACGTCGTGCTCGCCGGGGTCCGGCACCCGCGAGCCGCCGGAGACCCAGATCTTCGGCATCTTCGGGGGCCGCGGGTCGATGGTGACGTCGTCGAAGTGGTAGAACTTCCCGTGGTAGCTCGCGTTCGGCTTGGTGAGCAGCAGGGTCACCGCCTCGATGATCTCGTCGGTCCGCTTGCCGCGCTCCTGGATGCGCGACCCGGTCACCTCGTACTCGCGCGCGTACCAGCCCGGGCCCACTCCGAACACGTAGCGGTTGTTCGAGAGATGGCAGAGCGTCGAGATCTCCTTGGCCAGCAGCACCGGGTGGCGCACCGGCAGCACCAGGATGCCGGTGGCGATGTCGACCTTCGAGGTCAGCGCCGCCGCGTAGGCGAGCGAGGAGAGCGGCTCGAGCCAGGCGTTGCCGTACAGGCCGGGCGCGGAGAGGAGATGATCGATCACCCACACGTCGATGCCGTACTTCTCGCACTTCACGATCGACTCGCGGATCCGCCGCATGTTCTTGGGATCCGTCTTCTTGCCGCTCCACGCGTAGGTGGGAATCCACGCCCCGAACTCGAGCTTGGCCATGAGGTCTCCTTTCGCTCGCCGGGCATCACCCTAGGTGGGGGCGCCCACGATGTCAAGAGCGCCACCGCCGGTGCTATACTCGGCGCGCTCGGCGGCCGCTCCGGCCGTCGGCTTCCCCTGCTCCCCCGGCTCAGGAGACGACGACGATGAGACTCGGACGACGGTGGTGCTCGAGTGTGGCGATGGCGGTCCTCGTCCTGCTGGGCGCCGGCCCGTCTCATGGTCAGCCCACGAACACTTTGGTCGTCGCCCTGGTCGCGGAGCCGGTCGCGCTCGACCCGGCCCAGGTCACCGATCTCAACTCGAACCGGGTGGGCCGTCGGGTGGTGGAGACCCTGGTCGCCTTCGCGGAGGAGTCCACCCAGCTCGTCCCGGGCCTCGCCGAGTCCTGGACGATCTCGAAGGACGGGCTCGCCTACACCTTCAAGCTCCGGAAGGGCATCGCCTTCCACGACGGCACCCCGTTCAACGCCCAGGCGGTGAAGTTCTCCATCGAGCGACAGATCAATCCCGAGCATCCGGCGAACAAGCTCGGGAAGTACCCCTTCGCGGGCTACTTCTTCGGCAACGTGAAGGCGGTCGAGGTCATGGACGATTCCACGGTTCGGTTCATCTTGAAGGAGGCGCGCGCCTCCTTCCTGTCCGTCCTCACCGCGGGGGCGGCCTCCATCGTGAGCCCCACCGCGGCCATGAAGGCGGGCCAGGACTACGCGGTGGCCCCGGTCGGGACCGGCCCGTTCAAGTTCGTCCAGTGGGACCGCGGCCAGCGCGTGGTGCTCGAGAAGAACCCGGCCTACTGGCGCTTCCCGGTCAAGGTGGACCGCGTGGTCTTCCGGTCGATCACCGAGGACCAGGCGCGGCTCACCGAGCTGCTCACCGGCGCGGTCGACCTGATCGTGAGCCCGCCGCCCGACGCGGTGGCCGATCTCGAGAGCAATCCGAAGGTGACGCTCCGGCGACAGGTGGGCGCCCACGTCTGGTACCTCGGCTTCAACAACGGCAAGAAGCCCTTCGACGACAAGCGGGTGCGTCAGGCGCTCAATTACGCGGTCGACAAGGAGGCGATCGTCCGCGACGTCCTCAAGGGCACCGGCGCCGTCTCCAAGGGCCCGGTGCTGCCCGGCACCTGGGGCGACGAGGGCGCGATCAAGCCCTTCCCCTACGACCCGGCCCGCGCCCGGAAGCTCCTCGCCGAGGCCGGCCTCGGCAACGGCTTCTCCACCACCCTGTGGGTGCCCGAGTCGGGATCCGGGATGCAGTCGCCGGTGGCGATGAGCACGATCATCCAGTCGAACCTCAAGGCGGTGGGCGTGAACGTCGCGCTCCAGACCATGGAGTGGGGCACGTTCCTGGCCAAGCTGCGCACCAAGGAGCAGGACATGTTCGCCCTGTCCTGGATGGCCGGCTCGGAGGACCCCGACCTCGTGATGTACCCGCTGCTGCACTCGAGCCAGTGGACGCCGGCGGGGCCGAACCGCGCCATGTACAAGAACCCCCGCTTCGACGAGGTGCTCACCCAGGCCCGGCTCACCACCGACCAGGCCAAGCGCGCCCAGCTCTATCGCGAGGCCCAGCGGCTGCTCCACGACGACCCGCCGTGGATCTTCATCGACCACGAGGTGCAGACCGCGGCGTTCACCAAGCGGGTCCAGGGCTTCAAGCTCCACCCGAGCTTCGACCTGCACCTGGAGACGATCTCGCTCAAGTAGCGGCGCCCGGTGGGCCGCTATCTCCTCCGGCGCCTGATCCTGCTCGTGCCGGTGCTGCTGGGCGTGTCGGTGGTCGTGTTCCTCGTCCTGCACCTGGCGCCCGGCGATCCGGCCGAGATCATGCTGGGCTCGCAGGCGACCCAGGAGGACGTCGCGCGCCTGCGCGCCGACCTGGGGCTCGACGAGCCGCTGCCGCTGCAGTACGCGCGGTGGATGGCCCACGTGGCGCAGGGCGATCTCGGCCGCTCCATCCGGATGCGGCAGCCGGTCCTCGGCGAGGTGCTGATCCGCTTCCGCGCGACCCTGCTGCTGGCCGCCACCGCCCTCATCCTCTCCACCGCGGGCGGCGTCGCGCTCGGCGTGCTCTCGGCCGCGCGGCCCCGGTCGCTGGTGGACCGGATCAGCACCCTCGGCTCCATCTTCGGCGCGAGCATGCCGAGCTTCTGGCTCGGGCTCGTGCTCATGGTGTGCTTCTCGCTCTGGCTGGGCTGGCTCCCCGCCTCCGGCATGTACGGCGCGCGCGGCGCCGGCGGCCTGGGCGATCTCCTGAGCCACCTGGCCCTGCCCGCGGTCACGCTCGCCGCCGCGTCGATGACCATCATCGCGCGCCTCACCCGCTCCACGATGCTCGACATCCTGCGCCAGGACTTCGTCCGCACCGCCCGCGCCAAGGGCCTGGTGGAGCGCGGGGTCGTGCTGCGTCACGCGCTGCGCAACGCGCTGATCCCCACCGTGACGGTGGTCGGCGTGCAGGCGGGCTACCTCCTGGGCGGGGCCGTCCTCACCGAGACCGTGTTCGCGTGGCCGGGCGTGGGCACCCTGATGATCCAGGGCATCCTGGCCCGCGACTTCCCGCTCGTGCAGGGCTGCGTGCTGGTGATCGCGCTGGTGTTCGTCCTGTTCAACCTGGCCGTCGACCTGCTCTACGCCTTCCTCGATCCCCGGATCCGCTACGAATGAGCCCGCCGCGCCCGCTCTCCCGCATCCCGCGCAACCGGCTCGCGCTGGCCGCCGGCCTCGTCATCGCGGCCGCCGGCCTCGCGGCGCTGCTGGCCCCGCTCCTGCCGCTGCTCGATCCCGACGTGGTCGACACCCCGAACCGGCTGCGCCCGCCGGGCAGCCCCGGTCATCTCCTGGGCACCGACGAGTTCGGCCGCGACATGCTGGCCCGCCTGGTGTGGGGCGCGCGGATCTCGCTGCTGGCCGGGGTCGCCACCGCGACCGCCTCCATGCTGGTCGGCGTGCTCCTCGGGCTGCACGCCGGCTACTGGGGCGGCCGTGTCGACACGGTGGTGATGCGCCTGACCGACATCCTGATGGCGTTCCCCTACATCCTGCTCGCCATCGCCATCGTGGCCGGCCTCGGCCCCGGCCTGACCAACGCGATGGTGGCCATCGCGATCGTGGGCTTTCCGCTCTATGCGCGGCTGGTGCGGGGCGTGGTCCTCTCGCTGCGCGAGCGCGAGTTCGTCGAGGCGGCGCGGGCCCTCGGCAGTCCCGACCGGGTGATCCTGCGCCGCCACCTGCTGCCCCACCTGCTGGCGCCGGTGGTGGTGGCGTGGAGCCTCGACGTCGGGGCCAAGATCCTCGCCACCGCCGGGCTCAGCTTCCTGGGCCTGGGCTCGCAGCCGCCCACCGCGGACTGGGGCAGCATGCTGGCCACCGCGCGGACCTTCGTGATCCTGCGGCCGCACGTGGCGCTGCTACCCGGGCTGGCGATCTTCGTGGTGGTGCTGTCGCTCAACGTCCTCGGCGACGCGTTGCAGGACTTCCTGGACCCGCGACTGCGGCACGGCTGACGCCACCGCCGCGGAGGGCGGGGCTTAGAAGGAAGCGACCTTGAGGAGGACCAGCCCGAACACGCCCCGCGTCGAGCTGTCGGGGTAGATCCCGTCGACGTAGCGGTCATAGCCGGCCTCGACCGAGATGGTCGCCCGCCCGCCGAAGATCTTGCCGAGCCCGCAGGCCAGGCCACCGCTCACGCTCATGGTTCGCCCGTCCACGGTGCGGTCGCTGCTCTGCGACGCGGTATAGGCCCCGAGAGTCCAGAGACTCCACCGGCTCGCGGTCGGCGTATAGGTGAGCAGGAGCGAGGCGGTGCCGGACTGGTAGCTCGTGGCCAATCGATCGTAGCGGTCGACCCCGCTCCCGACCGAGGGCATGACCGTGACGCTGTTGAGCGGACGCAGGGTGAGACTCAGGTCGTGGTAGAGCGACGTCATGTCGCGATCGGACCGGCCGGGATCCCGGCTCAGGCTGTAGGTCGAGGTCCCCGAGAGGTCGAACCGCCGCCCCCCGTAGTACGCCGACCCCGCCACGCTGTCGAAGGTCTGGCGCTCGATCGTGCGGGTGCGACCCTCCCCGGTGAGCCAGGTGCGCTCGGAGTCCCCGGTGGCATAGGTGAGCCCGAACACCGGCCAGGCGCGCGGAGCGAGCTGCGCGCTCACCGAGGTCTGGGTCTTGGTGGTCCGGGGCAGCGCGGGGTCCCGATCCACGTTGTCGGAGAGATCGGACTGCGAGAGCTTGAGCCGCAGCAGCCCGAGGCGCTGGGCCAGCCAGACCTCGGTACCCTCGCGATCCTTCTGCGAGGCGGGACCGGTGACCACCCGCTCCAGCCGCTTACCCACCGAGCGGTACTCCGCGCCCCCCTCGAGCCCGAGACCACCGAGCTCCCCCTTGAAGCCGAGCGATACCGGCTCCTCCGGGTCGTCGAGCCCGAGGCCGAAGGCGGCGCCCGGCGCGGTGGCGGGCCCGAAGCCCAGGCCCCCGTCCGGTCGCGGGTACGACAGGCTGGGGAGATACGCGACCGCCCCATAGGCGGTCACCTTGACCTCTTGTGGATGGGCGTTGGCGTTGGCGCCGAAGCTCATCAGGTGCCAGCGCTCGCCCCGGCCCAGCAGTGAGCGCAGGTCGGTCGAGTCCTCACCGGAGCTCCGCAGCGTGAGCGGATCGGAGGTGACCGGGGAGGTCGGAGCATCGCGGAGCAGCACCGCGCCCAGGTCGCTGAGGCCCGAGCCCAGCATCGCGTCGTCCCGGGTGGGGGTGTCGTCGAGCGGCCGGCCCAGGCGGGAGGCGATCAGCCAGGACGGCAGATCCGGGGGACGCTCCGAGATCCCGGGATCGACCGTCGAGGGCTCTCCCGCGTGCGCGGCGCCGACGGGCAGCACCACTGCGAGGAGCAAGGTTGCGAGAATGTTGAGCGGGCGGGTCATCTCATTCGGATCTGACGTGGCTCTAAGACGAGTCTACGGCCCCGACTATTTATCACCAAGGTTTGGAAACACGTCGCCGCGCACTGCGTAACATCTCGGCGAAGCGACCCACCCGCGAAGGCCTCGCCAACCGGCGCCCTTGACTTCGGCGCGTCGTCGCGCTATCGGTGTCGGACCCTCTACCACGCGGATCACCTCCGGGAGGCACATGGACGAGCACGGGCTGCGCGAGCTGGTCGCGCGGGTGAAGGACGGCCGCCTCACCCGGCGGCGCTTCGTGCAGGCGATGGCGGCGGTCGGGCTCGGCGCCCCGATGGCGGGGTCCCTCCTCGGCGGGGCCGGGGTCGCGACGGCCCAGCCACCCGAGTTCACGCCGACGCGGCGGGGTGGCGGCGGGACGCTGCGCATGCTGATGTGGGACGCTCCGACCCTGCTCCACCCGCACTTCGGCCGCGGCCTCCGCGACTTCACGGTCCAGCGGATCTTCTACGAGCCGCTGGCCGCGGCCGCCCCCGACGGCACCTTCGTGCCGGTTCTGGCCGAGGAGATCCCGAGCTGGAAGGCGGGCACCCTCGCCAAGGACGGCCGGTGGGTCACGTGGCGGCTCAAGCGCAACGTGCAGTGGCACGACGGCGCCCCGTTCACCGCGGACGACGTCATCTTCAACTGGGAGTTCGCGATCGATCCGGCCACCGCCGCGGGCACGCGCGCCGCCTACGACGAGATCGCCCGCATCGAGCGCCTGGACCAGTACACGATCAAGGTGGTGTTCAAGAAGCCGCAGCCCTACTGGGCCTCCGCCTTCACCGGCGGCGGGCTCATGCCGCGCCACATCTTCCAGTCGGTCAAGGGCACCGGGGCGCGCGACGCCATCGGCATGATCGCCGCGGTGGGCACCGGTCCCTATCGCCTCACCGAGTTCCGTCCCGGTGACCTCATCCGCGCCGAGCTCAACCGGAGCTACCACGTACCCAACCGCCCGTTCTTCGATCGCCTCGACATCAAGTGCGGCGGCGACGCGGTGGGAGCGGCCCGCGCGGTGCTGCAGACCGGCGAGTACGACTTCGCGTACTACGTGTTGCTCGAGGAGGAGGTGCTGCGTCGCATCGAGCAGGGCGGCAAGGGCCGGGTGATGGCGATCCCGAGCAGCGGGGTGAGCTTCATTCAGTGCAACCAGACCGACCCGTGGCGCGAGGTGGACGGCGAGCGCTCGAGCCTGAAGGCCCCGCATCCGCTCCTCACCGACCAGTCGGTGCGCACCGCGCTGAGCCTGGTGGTGGACCGCACCTCGATCCAGGAGCACCTGATCGGCCGCGCCGGGCAGATCACCGCCAACTTTCTCAACGCGCCGGACCGCTTCCGCTCCCACAACAGCACCTGGGAGTTCAACGTCGACAAGGCCGGGGACCTGCTGGAGCAGGCCGGGTTCCTCCGCGGCCCCGACGGCGTCCGGGCCAAGGACGGCCGCCGCCTTCGACTGCTGTTCCAGGGCGCGGCCAACTCGACGGTGCAGAAGATCCAGACCGTGATCAAGCAGGGCGCGGCCCGCGCCGGCATCGAGATGGAGGTGAAG
>DATFAJ010000223.1:0-10978 GCA_035254745.1 Candidatus Methylomirabilota bacterium
GAAAGGCGAACCGGTGCCGGTAGGCGTCGATGTGGGCCGCGTGCCGCGCGAACTCCTGCTCGAAGCGGGCGGTGATCTCGTAGGGGTCGCGCGTGAGGGTGAGCACGCGCTCCCACACTTCCGGGTACGACGGGTGATGAACCCGATCCCACGCCTCGCGGACCGCGGCGGCCATGATCACCGTGCAGCCCGGCTTGCCCGCCGCCTCGATCATGCCCCCCAGGTAGCCGAGCCCCATCGAGATCAGGGTGAGGATCGGATTGACCTGGGCCCAGATCGCGTAGGGGCTCGAGTCCGGCACCCCGTAGACCAGGATGTCGACCGGCTCGGGCGCGGCGGCCCGCCGGGGCGGGAAGCGGAGCGACTGCACCTCGAGGGCCGCGCGACGGGTCTCGTCGACGCCGCCCGCGAACACCCGCGCGGCGTGGAGCGGGTCGGCCAGCAGGGTGTCGACCTTGAAGATGCGCCGGCCGAGGCGCTCCTCGAGGTGGTGGCCCATCTCGTCGAGCACCGCGTGCATGCGGTTGCGCTGGAGCGACATCGACATGCCGTCCGGGTCGTGCGTCACCCGGATCGAGCGCCAGGTCGAGAGCCCGATGCATACCGACTTCCACCCGCCGGTGAAGCCCCGGATGTAGTTGGTGTTGACGTAGACCGTGAGGTCGGAGTCGGTGACGAGCCGGCTAACCTCCACCGGGTAGCCGTGCTCCGGGGTGACGCCGAGGTCGGCGATCTGGTCGGGATCCTCCGCGTCGTGGCACGTCAGGCGCGGGCCGAAGTCCCGCACCAGCGGGGCGTCGAGCAGCCGCGTCAGCTCGGCGGGCCGGCACATGCGGTGCAGCGCGTTGGCGCACACGAGCCGCACCTGCGCGGCCGACACCCCGGCCGCGGCGAGCTCGTCCAGCACCGCGCGGATGGCCACCGGGCGGATCGGCCCGAACGACCCGGTGGTGTGGTCGTCGAACGCGATCGTGACGCGCGCGCCCGGTCGCGCCAGGTCGCGCAGCCGCGGCAGGCCGAGCGGGGCGGCCAGCGCATCTCGCACCGCGCGGTCGAGATCGGGAAGCGGAGGGAGGGCGGCGGTCGCCTCGCCGGAGAGCAGGCGGCTGCCCGGCGGGAGGGTGGCCGAGAGCGTGCCATCGGCGTACGGCAGGTCCACGCGCATGCTGCGGGGATGATACCCGGTTTGCCGCCGGCCGAGGAGCCCGGGTGCTAGACTGCCGGCGCATGGCGATCCGCCTGGCCGCCGCGTGCCTGATGGGATGGGCCGCCACCACCAACTACACCAACCACGCGGCGGTGATCCCGCTCCTGATGGCGGAGCTCCACTTCGGGCCCGTCCAGGCCGGCCTGCTCTCGACCGCCTTCTTCGTCACCCTCGCGGTCGCGTGCGTGCCGGCCGGCATGCTGTGCGATCGCCTCGGGCCCACCGGCGTGGGCACCGCCGGGCTCGTCGCGGTGTTCGCGAGCAATCTCGCCCTGGGCTGGGCCCGCCATTTTCCGGATCTCCTGGCCATCAAGGTCGTGGGGGGACTCGGCTGCGGGCTGGCCTTCGTCGCGGGCATGCGCTACGCGGCGCTGGTCGTGCCGCCGGCGCGCGTGCCCCGGGCCCTCGGGCTCTACGGCGGCTTCGTCCAGCTCGGCGGCGGCACCTCGCTCTATCTGATCCCGCTCCTCGCGAGCCACGTGGGCTGGCGCCGGGCCTTCGTGATCTCCTCCGTGCTGATCGCGCTCGCGACGGCGGGGTGGCTCGCGCTGGCCCCGCGCGTTCGCCCCACGCTCGCGGCCGCGCCGCTCACCGAGGCGGTGCGGAGCGCGAAGGTGTGGACGCTCGGGCTCGTGCACACCGCCACCTTCGGCCTCGCGGTGCTGATCGGCATCTGGGTCACCACCTTCCTCGTCCACGACTTCGGCCTGTCGCTGGTGAGCGCGGGCGCGGCCGGCTCCGCGATCCTCGCGCTCGGCGTGCTCTCGCGCCCGCTCGGCGGCCTGGTGGTCGATCGGGGCCTGCTGGGCGCCCGCGCGGTCATGCGGCTCACCGTGCTGAGCGGCGCGCTCGGGCTCGCCGCGCTCGCGTGGCCCGGGCGGCCGCTGCTGGTGGCGGCCGCCGCCATCGTCGCGCTCGGCGTCGCGTTCAACGCGCCCTACGCCGCGGTCATGCACACCACCGGCGCGGTGCTGCCGCGCGCGCCGGGGGCCGCGGTCGGCCTCGTGAGCGGCGTCGGGGTGCTCGGCATCTCGATCGGGGCCCCCGCGGTGGGCGCACTCTTCGCCGCGACCGGCGGCTTCTCGCTGCCCTTCGGCGTCCTCGCCGCGTTCTCCCTGCTCGTCCTGTGGGTGCTCGGATCGCTCTGACCGCAGCCTTGACACCGCGCCGGTGAGCGGCGAATAATCGCGGAGCCGAGCGCCTGCGCGGGCTGGCAAGGAGGAGCAGTGGGGCTCCCGGCCGAATCCACGGAGGCGTATCACCACGGCGTGCTCGTGCGGGCGCCCACGCTGTCGCGGCGGCCGCGCGGCTCCCTGAGGCTGCGCCGCGAGGCGCGGCTCGCCTACGCGCTCCTGACCCCCACGCTCCTCGTCGTCCTGTTTCTCGTCGCCTACCCGTTCTTCTCCGCGATGTATCTCTCGCTTCAGAACAAGATGGTGGGCTCGCCCGGCCGTTTCGTCGGCCTCGAGAACTACGTGGAGCTGCTGCGCGACGAGGTCTTCCTCCGGACCGCCTGGAACAGCGTCGTCTACACGCTCGTCGCGGTCGCGATCAAGTTCGTCCTCGGCCTCACGATGGCCCTGATCCTCGACCAGTCGCGCCGCTTCAACAACCTGTTCCGCACGCTGCTCTTCCTGCCGTGGGCGGTCCCGGTCGTGATCGTCTCGCTGAACTGGCGCTGGATCTTCGACGACCTGAGCGGCTTCCTCAACAACTTCCTGATCACGTTCCACCTCACCCACGACATCATCTCGTGGCTCTCCGACCCGCGGCTCGCCATGGGCTGCGTCATCGCGGTCGTGGTGTGGGCGGGCACGCCCTTCTACGCGATGACGTTCCTGGCCGGGCTGCAGGCGATCCCGAAGGAGCTCTACGAGGCGGCCGAGATCGACGGGGCCTCGATCGTCCAGCAATTCGTCTTCGTCACCGCGCCCCGGCTGCGGACGATCTTCGTCACCACGGTCATGCTCTCGACCATCTGGACGGCCACCAACCTCCAGTTCGTGCTGATCCTCACCCGGGGCGGCCCGGCCAGCCGGACCCAGATCTTCCCGCACCTCGCCTACGAGATCGCCCTGGGGGCGCGGCGCCTCGGCATGGGCGCGGCGGTGTCGCTCGTGTTCTTTCCGCTGCTGGTCGTCCTCATCATTTTGCTGACCCGGCGGATGCTCCGGGAGCGGGAGGACTAGGCGATGGCGTCGGTGGTGCGGACCCGGCGCCTGCTCAAGTGGGTGGGCAACGGTCTGCTCGTCGTTCTGCTGGTCTGGACCCTGGTGCCCTTCTACTGGATGATCGCCACCTCCCTCAAGAAGGATCGGGAGATCTACGGCTTCGAGGCGACGCTCATCCCCCGGCATCCCTCGCTCGACTCGTACCGGCGGCTCTTCGCCACTACCCCGTTCGTGAAGTACATGCGCAACAGCACCATCATCGCGGTGAGCACGACGCTGGCGTCGCTCGTCTTCGGCTCGCTCGGGGCCTACGCGCTCGCGCGGCTCCGCTTCCCCGGGCGGAGTGTCATCGCGCGCGGGCTCATCTTCACCTACCTGGTGCCGCCCTCGCTCCTGTTCATCCCGCTCTTCGCGGTGATGTCGGTGCTCTCGCTGATCGACACCCGGGAGGGGCTGATCCTCGCCTACCTGGGGTTCACGGTGCCGTTCTGCACCTGGCTGCTGCTCGGCTACTTCCGGTCGGTGCCGCTCGAGCTCGAGGAGGCCGCGCTGGTGGACGGCTGCTCGCGCCTGAGCGCGCTGGTGCGGGTGATCCTGCCGATGTCGCTGCCCGCGCTGGCGGTGGTGGCCTTCTTCTCGTTCACCCAGGCGTGGAACGAGTTCCTGTACGCGAACGTGTTCACGAACAGCGTGGAGGTCCGGACCATCACCACCGGCCTCACCCTGTTCATCGTGGAGGACGTGTTCTTCTGGGGCCCGATGATGGGGGCGGCGTGCCTGGCCAGCATCCCGCCCCTCGTGGTCTACCTGGCCTTCCAGCGGTGGGTGGTGAAGGGGCTGACGCTGGGCGCGGTGAAAGGATGATGCGATGACCCAAGGGAGGGGACCGATGGCAGAGCGGCGAGTGACCCGACGGCAGATCCTCAAGGCGACCGGCGCGGCGGGTGTGGCCGCCACCGCTCCGTGGTGGCTGGTCAAGACCAGTCACGCCCAGCGCGCGAAGAAGATCGTGTTCTGGCACGTGCCGAACTTCACCCCGCTGGCCGACGAGCTGCAGAAGCAGCAGGTGTACGAGTTCGCCAAGCAGGCGGGGGTCAAGGAGAGCGAGGTCGAGTACGCCACGGTGGCCAACGAGCAGGTGCAGCCCAAGCTGGCCGCGGCCATCGAGGCCGGCAACCCGCCGGACGTGATGCGCCTCTACGAGTCGAACGTGCAGTTCTACGCGGCGGGGGGCCACCTGCTCGACGTTCACGACATCGTCGAGAAGATGCGGCGCGAGCCCAAGGGCATCTTCGAGTCCGCGATGGCCTCGGTGGTCTACAAGGGGCGGGCCATGGGGGTGCCGCTCGCGGTGAACCCGTGGCCGGTGCACGCCCGCCTGGACCTGCTCGAGCAGGCCCGCCTCGAGTATCCCAAGACCTGGGACGAGTTCATCGAGACCAGCAAGAAGATCCAGTCGCCGCCCCGTCTCTACGCCTTCGGCATGTCGCTCGGGCTGGCCGAGGACACCACCGACAACGTGATGAACCTGCTCTGGTGCTACGGCGGCAAGATGGTCGAGGCCGACGACAAGACGGTGGTGATGAACTCGCCGGGGAACCTGGCCGGGGTGAAGGTGATCGAGGCGATGTTCAAGACCCACAAGATCATCCCCCCCGGCAGCATCTCGTGGGACAACTCGGGGAACAACAAGGCCTACCAGTCGCGGCAGGCCGCCTTCGTGATGAACCCGAGCAGCATCTACGCCTATCTGAACGGCAACGACCAGGACCTCCAGAAGGTGACCGGGCTCTTCCCGGTGCCGGCCGGGCCGAAGGGCACCGTGAACCAGATCGACACCTGGGCCTACGGGGCGTTCAAGAAGAACCCGTACCCGGAGCTGGCCCGGGGGCTGCTCGACTACTTCATGCAGCCGGCGAACTACGACCGCATCATCCAGTCCACCGGTGGCCGCTGGGTACCGGTCTACAAGCGGCTCTTCGAGAGCCCGTTCTGGACCAGCAAGCCCGAGTTCAAGCACTTCATCAAGATGGCCGAGACCGGGGTGCCGGTCAGCTACGCGGGGTCGCCGACCGCGGCGGCGGGCGAGGTGCTCAACACCCACGTGATCCCGAAGATGATACAGCGCGTCCTCGTCGAGAACTGGGAGGCGGCCCGCGCGCTCGACGAGTGCCACAAGAAGATCGTCGAGATCTACACGCGGACCGCGAAGGGCTAGCCCGCGGCCGGGCCCGGTGCTGGCGGCCCGGGGAACCGGGTAGCCAGCCTGGGAACTTCGTTGCTCCAGTTGACGAATCTGTCCGCGCTCCGGCCGACGGCGGCCGCCGCAAGGGCCCGGATTCCCGTTCATGTCGCGGTGGCCCGGCTCTTGCTCTTGCATCGGTCATCATGAGCTTCGCCTGCAAGAGCGACCAGCGCTGCGAGCACTCGCTGAAGGACTGCGCCGCGGTCCAGGGGGAGTACTGCCCCGTCTGCCACCACGGCTCGTCCCTGGCCACCCGGCCGCGCCGGTCCACGCTGGCGGGCCCGCGGAGGGATCAGCGGGGCATGTCCGCCATGCTCCGCGAGATCCGGCAGCGTCGCGGCCGCCGCGACTGACCGGGCGGTCCGCTCAGCCCTTCACCCCGCCCGACCCCCACCCCTGCACGAGGTAGCGCTGCACCGCGGCGAAGAAGCAGACCGTGGGCACCGTGATCATCACCCCCGCGGCCATGATCATCCCCCAGTCCACGATGGTGGCGTTGAACAGGTCGTTGACCCCGACCGGCAGCGTCTTCAGCTCCTCGGAGGTGATCAGCACCAGCGCGAACAGGAAGTCGTTCCAGGCCAGGATGAACGTGAAGATGGCGGCCGCGATCAGGCCGGGCAGTGCCAGCGGCAGCACCACGTACCACACCGTCCGCCCCCGCCCGGCCCCGTCGACCAGCGCGGCTTCCTCGAGCTCGAGCGGGATCGACTGGAAGAAGGCCCGCAGCACCCACAGGCAGAAGGGCAGGCAGAAGGTGGTGTAGGACAGCACCAGGGCCAGGCGCGTGTTCACGATCCCGAGCTGCTTCACCAGGATGTAGAACGGGATGATGATCATGATCGGGGCGAACATGTAGGTGAGCAGGATCAGGCCCGCCACCGCCTCGCGCCCGCGGAAGCGGTAGCGGGTGAGGGCATAGGCCCCCAGCGAGGAGACCGCGAGCGTGAGCAGCACGGTGGCGCCCGCCACCGTCACGCTGTTGCGGAAGAACACCAGGAAGCTCGTGTCCGCGAACAGCCGCCGGAAGTTCTCCAGGGTGGGGTGGAGCGGCACGAAGCGCGGCGGGCTGGCGAAGATCTCCCCCGAGGGCTTGAGCGCGGTGGAGAGCATCCAGAAGAGCGGGAAGGCCGCCGCGAGCAGGAGGACCGCGCCGGCCGCGTAGAGCGCCGCCGCGCGCCTCACGAGAAGACCTCCTCGGTGCGGAACATGCGAAAGTACACCCCGGTCGCGGCCAGCAGCATCGCGAACATGATCACCGCGAGCGCGGCGCCCATGCCGGCCTGCAGGTAGGTGAAGCTGCGGGCGTAGGCGTAGACCGGCAGGGTGCGGATGTAGCGGCTCACCCCGCCCTCGCCGGCCAGCAGCCAGACCGTGTCGAACTTGGTGAACATCCAGATGCTCCGCAGCAGCACGATGACGAAGAGCACGCTCGCGGTCTGGGGCAGGGTCACGTGGAGGAACCGGCGCCAGGCGGAGGCGCCGTCGACGGTGGCCGCCTCGTAGAGCTCGGGGGCGATGGTCTGGAGGCGCGCCAGGTAGGTCACCACCACGAACGGGAAGAACTGCCACACGCTGGTGACGATCAGCGCGGTCATGATGTAGTCGGGGCCGAGCCAGGCCACCGGGGCCCGCACGAGGCCCGCGCGGGTGAGCAGGTAGTTGACCAGGCCGTAGGAATCGTTGAGCAGCCACTTCCAGAGGATCACCGCCACGATGGTGGGGATCATGTAGGGGAAGAGCACGAACCCGCGCAGGAGGTTGCGTCCCCGGAAGGCCTCGTTCAGCAGCAGGGCCGCGGGCACGCCCACGCCGAGCTGGAGCACCATGGTCGCGCCCGCGTAGACGCTGCCGTAGTAGAAGCTGGTCCAGAACTCGGGATCGCTCGCGAAGTAGCGGTAGTGCCGGAGACCGACGAAGCTCTGCACCGGCATGAAGGCGTGCTTGTCGAACAGGCTGAGCCAGACGTTGTAGAGGACCGGGAAGACGACCAGCCCGCCCAGGAGCAGGAGCGACGGGGCGAGGAGGAGCCAGCCGACGAGCGCGCTCTTCCTCACTCGCCCCGCCCGGGACCCGACCGGCCTACGACCAGCGCTTGTGACCGAGCTGGGCGAGCAGCTCCTCGGCGCGCTTCTGCGCGCGATCGGCTTCCGCCTTCGGGTTCTTGCCCCCTACCATGACCTCCACCACCATGTCGGCCACGATGCTCGAGCCGTCGAGCTCGGCCAGGAACGGCAGCAGGTTGTCCTCCGGCCGCGTGAAGCCGAGCGGCAGGAAGCGGTTGCCCCGGAGGCCGGTCAGCATCACGTCGTGCCAGGCCTTCCACTTCTTGATGCGCTCGTTGGCGAGGTAGGCCGGGTCGCCGAGCATGGACGTGAAGATCGGGGAGAGGTGGATCGGCACCGAGTGGCAGTACTGGAGATAGTGCTCCTTCTTGTAGAAGAGCCGCAGGAACTCGAAGGCCTCGTTCGGGTACTTCGACTGGCTGAAGACCGCCCAGTTCTCCCCGTCGAGCGCGGAGATGCCGACCTTGCCCGACGGCCCGTGCGGCCGCAGCATCGGCATGAAGTGCTCGGGGTCGCGCATGCCCTCGGGGGCGTACTTCTCGATGTAGCCGATCGCGCGTGCCCCCGAGAGATAGCTCATCGCGATCTTGCCGGTGGCGAGCGCGGCCTGGGTGTCGAGGTACTTCTGCCCCGACCAGCCCTGGGACTGGAACTTGTTCAGCTTCTGGAGATAGTCGAGCGTCTCCAGCATCGACTTGCTGTTGAGCTGCGGCCGCCACGTCTTGGCGTCGACCCACGAGCCCCCGTTGCCGGCCAGCCACTCCGCCGGGTGCACGAAGCCCATGTAGAGCTTCTCGCCCGGCATCTGGAACGCGTAGCGGCCGTCCTCGGTGAGGGCCGCGGCCAGCTTGAGCATGTCGTCGTACGTCGTGGGCGGCTTGAGCCCCTTCTTCTCGCGCAGGTCCCGGCGCTCGCAGAAGTAGGTCGCCCCCATCGCGTGGGTGATCCCGTAGTACTTGCCGTCGAAGTACTGGAGCTTCCGCGTCGCTTCGTGGATGTCGCTCTCGCCCACCGCCCGGATCAGCTCGTCCATCGGGCGCAGCAGGTTCTTGGTGTAGAGGGACGCGGTCATGAACGGGTTGAGGTGGGTCAGGTCGGGCGGGCTACCCGCGGCGAGCGAGGCCAGCAGCTTGGTGTTGAGGTCGCCCCAGCCGAGCGCCTGCTGGCGCACCTTGAAGCCGGGGAACTTCTTCTCGAACTCGGCGATGCTCGTGTCCTGGATGACCTTGACCGTCTGGGGCTCGACCTCGGTGTGCCAGACCTGGAGCTCGCGCACCTGCTGGCCGATCACCGCGGGGGCGCGGCCGAAGGTGG
Source organism: Candidatus Methylomirabilota bacterium (assembly GCA_035254745.1). Taxonomy (GTDB): domain Bacteria; phylum Methylomirabilota; class Methylomirabilia; order Rokubacteriales; family CSP1-6; genus CAMLFJ01. The sequence continues at coordinate 9,004 of DATFAJ010000223.1, forward strand.
CGGCGCCGACCGCCGCGCCGGTGCCGGCCAGGAAACGACGGCGGGAGATGCGGGACGACGATGCGGGCGTGTGTGCCATGGCCGCTCCTTCCGTGGTGCCTCCGTTGGCCTCCGAACGTGCCGGGTCCGCCTCGACCGCCGCCGAGTCTACGCGCGACGGGCCGGGTGTCAACGTCTTCGTGCCGATCGGCCTTCCCGGCGGTGGTAGCATGAGGGCGATGTCAGCCAAATCGACCGGAAAGGAGTCCGTCATGACGCGGAACCTTCGCTGGCTGTGGGTCACCCCGGCATTCCTCATGGTCGTGAGCCTGAGCGGGGGCGCGGCCGTCGCCGCCGACAAGACCAAGGTGGACCAGGCGACCAAGCAGGTCGAGCAGGGTGCCAAGCAGATCGGGCAGGGCAGCGTGGGCCCGGGCTTCGTGGGCCTCTTCAAGGGCATCGGCAACACGATCGTGGAAGGCGCGAAGTTCAGCGGCGAGACGATCGGGGAGTTCTTCAGCAAGAAATCGAGCTAGCCGGTCCCTCCTGGCCCGCCGGGGCTACCGCGGCGGGGCGCCACCCGGACGGCAGGTGTAGGTGAGCCACCAGCCGAGCGGGTCCTTGACCCGGACCGTGTCGGCGCCCGCCGCGGTGACGTCCTTGCGGCGGTACCGCGCGACGATCTCGCGTCGCATCGCGCGGCAGCCCCGCGCGCCCTCGTAGCTTCCGACCGGGGTCCAGGTGTCGTTGAACTCGCCGCTCGTCTGCCCCTCCTTCTTCTCCCACAGGATCCAGGTCTCGGCCCCCGAGGCGGGAGGGGTCAGGGCCAGGAGCAGGGCCGCGAGCGTGACGAGCCGGAGGATCGGGCGCCTCTGCATGCACCTCCCACTGTAGCCTGCCGGGGATTTACCGTCCCGGTCGTTGAACGGCCGCGCTCCGCCCTTGACAGGGCCGGGGTTTCGCACCATCGTCGGCCGCAGCGGATGTCGACCAAGGGTCGCCGGAGTGGCCGCGTCTTCCTGCCGCATCGCATCGTGCGATCGCGCCCCCGGCTCTTCTCCTCGGCCGGGCTCGGCATCGTGGTCACCGCCGCCCTCGCCGCGTCGACCGCCTGGCCCCCCGCGTCGCGGCTGCTCGTGGGCTGGAACGTGGCGGTCGCGGTGTACCTGGTCCTCGTCTTCCAGATGATGGCCGAGTCCCGGGTCCGCGACATCCGCCGGCGCGCCGCGGGGGAGGACGAGGGCCAGCTCACCATCCTGGTGCTGACGGTGGCCGCCGGGCTGGCCAGCCTCGCCGCGATCCAGGCCGAGCTCGCCTCCGCGAGCGGCGGCCGGCGGCCGGGCCAGCTCGCGCTCGCCTCGCTCACGATCTTGTTGTCGTGGGCGTTCATCCACACCATGTTCGCCCTGCACTACGCCCACGAGTTCTACGGCGACAGCGCGGGCCCGACGGGGGGCATGGCCTTTCCCGGGGGAGACGAGGAGCCCGACTACTGGGACTTCGTGTACTTCTCGTTCGTGATCGGCATGACCTCGCAGGTCTCCGACGTGGCCATCACGAACAAGTCGGTGCGCCGCACCGTGACCGCCCACGCGGTGGTCTCGTTCGCCTTCAACGTGGCCCTCCTCGCCCTGACCGTCAACATCGCGGCGAGCGCGCTCTGAGGGGGCTGGACCCCCGCGGTGGCAGTTGGACCGCCGATTGGTAGTTGGACCAAGGTCCAATAGGCGTCCAGCCGGCCGTCCCCTAGAGTGCGGGCATGACGCTCAGCCGGTGCGAGACGTGCCACAAGGACCTGGCGGCGGGAATGGAGCGGTTCTGCGGCAACGAGTGCCGCGACCGGTTCATCGAAGGACTCAAGAAGGGCACCCCGAGGCATCCCGGTCGTCGGGCGGCCTGGCGACTCCGCCGGCGGGGCGGCTGAGCCGGAGCGCGCCATGTTCATGTCGCGGTTCCTGATCGCGTTCGCGGTCCTGCTCGTCGCCTGGGCCCTCGA
>DATFAJ010000224.1:0-2635 GCA_035254745.1 Candidatus Methylomirabilota bacterium
CTCGAAGTCGGCGCCCCGGGGGCGCAGCACGTCGGCCTCGCCCTCGCTCAGGAACTGGCCGCCGACCAGCGTGTAGTACGGGTACCCATGCCCGACCACGACCGTGTTGGCTCCGAAGGGGACCGGCGTGGACAGGAGCACGCGCAGGGCGGGAAAGCGCCCGGGGCTGGTCGGCGGGAGCGGGCCGCCCTCGCGGGCCGCGGGCGCTTTCTGGGCGGCGCCGAAGGCGAGCATTGCCGTCTCCACCGTCCGGCACAGCGGGCTCGCGAGGACGGTGCCGATCGGAATGCCCAGGGCGCGGATCGCCTCTCCGAGCGCACGGGCGTGCTCACGCCCCCGCTCGCTGAGGTTGCGCTGGGTGGTGCAGTCCTCGGCGCTCGTCATGCGCTCGTCGTTCTGGCTATGGTCGGTGTCGGCATGGCGAAAGTAGAGGATGTGCCCGCCCGCGCGCAGCGCGGCGAGAAGCTCCGCGTCGCCGAGAGCCGGCGTGGTCGCCGACTGGGCGAGGGCGGCGGCGGGCGCGAGCAGCGCGAGCGAGAGGGCACCGGCCCACAGCGCGAGCACGCCTGGAGCCTAGCACGTTCGCCGGGCGGAAGAGGAGCGCGCCGGGCCGGGCCCTCTCTGGTAGGATGGCGCGCGCCATGACTCCCGTCGACAGCGGCCCCCACGCCTCGCTCGAGCGGATGAATCGCTTCCAGGAGACGGAGGCGCGCCAGATCATCCGCGATCTCGGACTGTCTGCCGGCTCGCGCGGGCTCGACGTGGGCTGCGGCGTCGGGCTCTGGGCGCTCTGGCTGGCCGAGGCGGTCGGGCCGGGCGGCCACGTGGTCGGCATCGAGCCCGAAGCCCTGAAGGTGGAGACGGCGCGCGCCCTGGTCGGCGGCAAGGCGGAGCCGGGGCGGCTCGAGTTCGCGACGGGCGACGGCACCGCGATTCCCCTCCCCGACCGGAGCGTGGACTGGGTGTGGTGCGGCGACGTGCTGCACCACATCGTGGAGACCGAGCGCGCCCTCCGCGAGTTCGTCCGCGTCGTGCGGCCGGGGGGCCGGGTCATCGTGAAGGAGTCGCAGGTCCTGTCCGCGATGTTCCTGCCCGGGCATCCCGAGCTCGAGCGCCGCATCCAGCTCGCGGAGATCCGGCGCACGCTGGGCGAAGGGGTCGGGCGCTCGTTCCAGGAGCGGCGGCAGACCACCCCGGCCTCGCTGCGGGCGGCCGGCCTGACCGGCCTCGGCACGCGCACCTACATGCTGGAGCGGCGCGCGCCGCTGGCCCCGGCGGACCGCGACTACATCCAGCACACCGTGTTCTCGCGGAACTGGGGGGACCGGCTGCGGGAGCTGCTCACCGAGGAGGACTGGCAGGGTCGCACCCGCCTCTGCGACGAGGGCTCGGCGGCCAACGTGCTCCGGAGCCCGGACTACTACTGCCTCTACCCGATCACGGTGTTCTCGACGCGCGCGCCCGCCTGACCCGCCGCGGCTGCCCTCAGCGCTTGCGGAACGGGCTCGGCGGCGCGGCCCTGCCCGGCGCCGATCCACCGCTGGCCCGCGCGGCCAGCAGCGCCGCGACCGCGGCCACCTTGCCCGCCAGCACGTTGCGCAGCTCGACCCACGCTGCGCTCTCGCCGGCAACGGTCTCCGTGGCCGGGGGCGCAGCGCGGAAGCGGCCGAGGGTGGCCGCCTCGGGTCCCAGCGCTGCCTCGACGGCGAGGGTCCACGCCCGGACCGCCGCGCGCCACCGCTCGACGATCTGGGGCTCGGCGCGGCCCCAGCTGCCGTCCCGTCGGGCCGCGCGGTACTCGGTGTCGACGGCCTCCCGGAGGCGCTGGCCGTCCACGTGCGCCTTGTGGAGCGGGTCGGGGGCCACGGTCAGACGTCGATCTCGCTCAGCTGCTTGCTGGTGATCCCGAGCGCGCGGGCGAGGCGGCCGATGGCCGACGGCGAGAGGTTCGCCTGCTGGCCCGACTCGAGCAGCGTGATGTAGCTGAGCGCGAGCTGGGCCCGCTCGGCGAGCTGCGCCTGGGTGAGCCCCTGCCGCTCACGCAGCTCGCGCACGACCTCGCCGAGCTTCTTGTCCTTGGGGCTCACAGGAGATCGGTCGGCTCGACGTCGCGGGCGGCGAGCAGCCGCCGCAGCTGCTTGATGGCCGCGCCCTCGATCTGCCGCACCCGCTCCCGGGTGAGGCCGAGCCGGCCGCCGATGCGCTCGAGCGTCATGGGCTCCTCGCCGCCCAGGCCGAAGCGTAGCGTGACCACGGTGCGCTCGCGGTCCGGCAGGTCCTGCAGCACGGTGGCCAGGTCGGCGCGCGCCCGGAGGACCGCGGCCATGCTGGCGCCGGGCGTGGGGCCCGGGTCCTCGACGGTGTCGCCCAGGCTGCCCTTCCCGTCGTTGGCGTTGGGCTTGTCGAGCGACACCGGGTGCTGGCGGAGGCTCTCGAGCTGCTCGAGCTCGGCGGCGGGCCGGTTCATCACCGCGGCCACCTCCTCGATGGTGGGCGGGCGGCCGAGCTTCTGGGTGAGCACGTTCCGCTGCTTCAGGTACTGCGAGAGCAGCAGCTCGACGTGGACGGGCAGGCGGATCGTGCGGGCCTGGTTCGCGAGCGCGCGCACCACCGCCTGCCGGATCCACCAGGTGGC
>DATFAJ010000225.1:0-2460 GCA_035254745.1 Candidatus Methylomirabilota bacterium
AGCGTGCCCGCGATCGCCTTCGCGTAGGGATCGAGCAGGGCCTTGGTCGGGTTGAAGCGGTGCCCCTGGCGGGGCTCGTAGGGACCGTTCACCCGGAAGGCGTAGAGGCTGCCCGGCCGGACGCCCGGAAGGTACACGTGCCAGACCTGATCGGTGCGCTGCTCGACCCGGACCTGCCGGACCTCCTTGCCGGGGTCGCGCTCGTCGTACAGGCAGAGCGCCACCGCGGTCGCGTGCTCGCTGAAGAGCGCGAAGTTGACGCCGGCCCCGTCCCACGTCGCGCCGAGCGGATACGGCCGGCCCGGGCGCGTGCGCGGGCGGTCCTCGATCATGCCCGCGGCGGCCTCAGGCCGGGACCAGCCAGACCGCGGCGAGCGGGGGCAGGGTCAGCACCACCGAGTGCGGCTGGCCGTGCCAGGGGGTGGGCTCGCTCGGCACGCCGCCCGAGTTGCCCACGTCGCCGCCGCCGTAGAGCGCGGCGTCGGTGTTGAGGACCTCGCGGTAGTAGCCGGGGCGGGGGACCCCGACCCGGTATCCGGTGCGGGCGACCGGGGTGAAGTTGCAGGCGCAGAGCAGGAGCCGCTCCTGGTTGCGGGAGAAGCGGCAGAAGGTGATCACGCTCTGCTCCCAGTCGCTGCAGTCCATCCACTGGAAGCCGGACGGCTCGAAGTCGACTTCGTACAGAGACGGATCGTTGCGGTAGATGCGGTTCAGGTCCTTCACGAGCTGTTGCACCCCACGATGGAACGGACCCATGTCGAGCAGCCACCAGTCGAGCGCGCGGTCGTGGCTCCACTCGTCGGACTGCCCGATCTCGCCGCCCATGAACAGGAGCTTCTTGCCCGGGTAGGCCCACATGAACGCGTAGAGCAGGCGGAGGTTCGCGAAGCGCTGCCAGTCGTCGCCCGGCATCTTGTGGGCGAGCGAGCGCTTGCCGTAGACCACCTCGTCGTGGGAGAGCGGCAGCACGAAGTTCTCGGTCCACGCGTAGAGCAGCCCGAACGTGAGCTGGTTGTGGTGGTACTTCCGGTGGACCGGCTGGTGCTGCATGTACTCGAGGATGTCGTGCATCCAGCCCATGTTCCACTTGAAGCCGAAGCCGAGGCCGCCCAGGTGGACCGGCCGCGAGACCTGCGGCCACGCGGTGGACTCCTCCGCGATGGTGGAGGCGCCCGGCTGGCCCCCGTACACCACCTCGTTCAGCTTCTTGAGGAACGCGAGGGCCTCGAGGTTCTCGCGACCGCCGAACTCGTTGGGCACCCACTCGCCCGCCTTGCGGGAGTAGTCGCGGTAGATCATGGAGGCGACCGCGTCGACCCGGAGGCCGTCGATGTGGTAGCGCTCGAGCCAGAACACCGCGTTGGCGATCAGGAAGTTGGCCACCTCGCGGCGGCCGAAGTTGAACACCCGCGTGCCCCAGTCCGGGTGGTCGCGCAGGTGCGGGTCGTCGTGCTCGTAGAGGTGCGTGCCGTCGAAGTAGGCGAGCCCGTGCGCGTCCTTGGGGAAGTGCGCGGGCACCCAGTCCATGATCACCCCGATACCGCGGCGGTGGAGCGTGTCCACGAAGGCCATGAAGTCGGTGGGGGTGCCGTAGCGGCGGGTGGGCGCGTAGTAGCCGAGCGTCTGGTAGCCCCAGGACGCGTAGTACGGGTGCTCGGTGACCGGGAGGAGCTCCACGTGGGTGAAGCCCATCTCGCTCACGTAGTCGGCGAGCTGCTCGGCGAGCTCGCGATAGCTGGGCAGGCCGCCCGACTGCGGGCGCCGCCACGAGCCCAGGTGCACTTCGTACACCGACATCGGCCGGTGGAGCGCGTTGCGGCGCTTGCGCTCGTCCATCCACTCCGCGTCGCCCCAGGTGAAGGCGCTGAGATCGGTGACCGCGGCGGCGGTCCGCGGCTCGTCGGGCTCGAAGGCGAAGGCCACCGGATCGGTCTTGAGCGCGAGCAGCTCGCCGCCGCGGCCGATGATCTCGTACTTGTAGCGCGCCCCGAGCGGCACCCCGGGGACGAACAGCTCCCAGAGCCCGTTGCCGGGATGCAGCCGCATGGGCTGCCGGCGCCCGTCCCAGCCGTTCCAGTCGCCGACCACGCTGACCCGCCGCGCGTTCGGCGCCCACACCACGAAGCGCACGCCCTCCACGCCCTCGTGGCGGATGGGATGCGCGCCGAGCCGCTCGAAGAGGCGATAGTGGGTGCCCTCGCCGAGCAGGTGCAGATCGTAGGGGCTGAGGGTGGGGGGAAAGCGGTAGGGGTCCTCGACCTCGGAGGTCAGGCCGTGCTCGTCGACGACCCGGAGCCGGTACGGGAGCGGGAGATGACGACCCGGGACCTCGCCCTCCCAGAGGCCGGCGGGATGGAGGGTGCGCAGGGGCGTGACCGCTCCGTCGGGCGTCAGGACCGAGACCGCGCGGGCGGTGGGGAGCAGGACGCGCACGCTGACCGTGCCGTCGCGGCCGGTGTG
>DATFAJ010000226.1:0-5420 GCA_035254745.1 Candidatus Methylomirabilota bacterium
AGGATGGCGGGGTAGGTGCTGTAGCTGACCTCGAGGGCCACGTGGCTGCAGCCGGCGGTCTGGTACTGGCGCAGCTCCTTGGCCACCGCGGCGACGGATCCGCGGATGACGTGGCGCGTGCCGAGCAGCGCGGGATCGACGGCCGGGCGGTGGACGCCGTCGATCAGGAGCGGGACGCGCAGGGTCAGCTCGGGCGTGCCGTCGCGGCCGGCTTCTTTCCAGTGGTTGCCCACCGCGAGGGCGCCGGCGCGAAAGGCGGCCGGGGCCATCCCGGAGGCGTGCCAGCCGTCGCCGAGCCGCGCCGCGCGCCGGAGCGCGGCGTCCGAGGCTCCGCCCACCAGGATCGGCGGGCGTGGCTTCTGCAGCGGCATCGGCGAGACCTTCACGTCACCCGAGAGGTCGTGGTTGGCCGTCTTGATCTCGGGGTGGTCCTGGGTCCACACCGCACGGAAGATCTCGATCGCCTCGTCGGTGCGGCGACCCCGCTCGCGAAACGGTACCCCCAGCGCGGCGAACTCGCCCTCGAGCCAGCCCACCGCGACCCCCACGATGAGACGGCCGCTCGAGAGCACGTCCACGCTGGCGAGCAGCTTGGCCACCGGCAGCGGGGGACGATACGGCAGCACGACCACGCTGGTGCCGAGGGCGATGCGCTCGGTCACGCCGGCCAGCCAGGGCAGCACCGCGAGCGGGTCCAGCATGTCGTCGCGGTAGATGAGCGGGACGTCCTTCGGGACGACCACGTGATCGGTGACCCAGACCGAGTCGAGCCCGACCTCCTCGGCGCGCGCGGCGAGCTGGGCGAGTCGCGACGGCTCGATCGGTCTTCCGTAGTGGGGCAGGCAGATACCGAGCTTCATGGTGGCCGGAGCCTACCACGATCGGGCCGGGATCAGCGGACGACGGAGAGGGACGGCGTCCCGGCCATGGTGGCCAGGGCGGGCGGATCGGGTGCGGGGGTGCGCGGCAGGTTGCGCTCGATGAGCCGCCACTGGCGGACCGCGAGCAGGCACTTCGAGAATGCGACCTCGCCGCGGGCATCGTTCGCGGTGCGCTCGATATCCACGCGCCCGGTCGTCAGGTCGACCTCGCGCACCTGCGCCTCGAAGCGCGGTGAGGTCTGGCGCGCGTACTGCACGCAGGTCGCCACGTCTGCGCGCGACTGCTCGGCGTAGTCGGGCGGCCACGTGAAGCCGCATGTCAGCAATACCGTGCACCCCAGGACGATGGCCCGGATCATGGCTGGCTCCTTGGGGTCTGTTAAGGAGCAAGAGGCGCGCCAGGGGTGACCGTCACAGAATCAGGGACTTGGGCCGGGGGGAGGCCCGGCGTGTCACGTCAGCTCATCGCCGGACCGGAAATTCTTGCTGGGTCAGCCGAGCGCGGGCGGCTCGGGGTACTGCTGGTCGACGACACGGTGGGTGCGCAGCCCGATCGCCTCGCGCTGGATGATGAGCGTGCGCCGAGCGTCGAGCGCGCGGGCTCGCGCCTGCCGATATCTCGCGAGCGCCTCGTCGCGGGCGCAGGCGTCCGGCGCCTGCTCGAGCGCTCGCCGCCGCTCGGCCACGAGCGCCAGCGCCGCCTCCAGCCGCTCCCCGGCGCGTCCGAGTGTCGCGGCCTTCTCCGCGAGGATCTCCTTCTCGGTCCGCTGGAGCGCTTCCTCGCGCCCGCTCACGCGGGGCCCTCGACGACGCCCGCCGCGATCAGCCCGGCGACGCGGTCGTCCTTGTAGCCGAGGAGATCGCGCAGGACGCGCCGGGTGTCCTCGCCCACGCGATAGGCGGCGGGCCCTCGCGGATGCGTGGGCTTGCCGTCCAGGTGGTAGGGGCTCGCGGTCACCCGCAGATCGGCGCGCGCGGGGTGGGGGACCACCGGAAAGAAGGCGCGTACCGCGAGGTGCTCCTGGGCGATGACCTCCGCGGGCCTGAGCACCGGAGCGCACGGGATGCGTGCCGCGGTCAGCACCGCGAGGGCCTCGTCGGCGGTGGCGAAGCCGTCGAGCCAGCCCGTGATGACGGAGCGGAGCTCGCGCCAGTTGCGCCGCCGGGTGAGCGACGACGAGAAGCGTGGGTCGCGGCCGAGCTCGGGCTGCTTCATCAGCGCGAGCAGCCGCTCCCAGAGCCGCGGGGCCCCCACGATCTGCATCGCCATGTAGCGGCCGCCGACCTTGTGCACGATCATGCCGGGGCGCGGGTTACCGTGCTCCTCGCCCCCGTTCAGCACCGAGGCGAACGTGACGCTGTCGGCGCCCACCAGCGCCTCCAGCATCGAGACGTCGACGTGGGCCCCCTGCCCGGTGCGGGCCCGGCGCCAGAGCGCGGCCATGATGGCGCCCATGGCGTGGGCGGCGGCGAGCACGTCGGCGGCCTGCAGGTTCGAGGCGCGCGGGGCGGCCTCGTCTCCCTGCTCGAGCGCCATCATGCCCGAGGCCGCGTTGATGATGTGCGCGAAGGCCGGCCGCTCGCGCCAGGGCCCGGTCTGCCCGAAGCCGGAGATCGAGCAGTAGACAATGTCGCTCTTAACGGCGTTGACTGCCGAATAGTCGAGGCCGAGCCGCCCCGCCACCCCGGGCGCGAAGTTCTCGATGAAGACGTCGGCGTGACGGACCAGGTCCAGCACGACCTCGCGGCCCTCGGCCCGGCTGAGATCGACCGCCACGCTCTCCTTGCCCGCGTTGACGCGCGCGAAGTAGGTGGACTGGTCCTCGCGCCCGGCCTCGATCTGGTGCGGGTTGCGGCGCATCTCGTCGCCCTCGACGGGCCGCTCGATCTTGATCACGCGCGCGCCCAGGTCGGAGAGCAGCCGGGTGCAGTAGGGGCCGGCCAGGACCCGGGTGAGATCGACGACGAGCAGGCCCTCGAGCGGCCGCGAGTCGCCGGACGCCTCGGCGGGCGTCATTCGGGCACGCTGTTGAGCAGGTACATCGCCCCGAGCAGACGGCTCGGCGGCCCCCAGTCTCCGAACCAGCGGTTGTAGATCGGCACGATCTCGCCCGAGCGATAGACCTGGGCGAGCGCGCGATTGACCGCGAGCCGGAACGCCGGGTCGTTACGGCGCAGCATCAGCCCGTACGGCTCGTAGGAGAGGAAGTCGTCCATCACCACCAGCCGGCGCGGGCCCTGGTAGACGAGCCCCAGGCCGATGAGGATGGTGCGGTCCGAGGCGTAGGCGACCGCCCGGCCCTCGGCCACCGCGGCGAAGCCCTCGGCGTGCTCGCGCACCGGCAGGATCTCGGCCTGCACGCCCCGCTGGGCGAGCCACGCGGCGAGCGCGCCCTCGGTGGTGGTCTTGGGGATCACCGCGATCCGCTTGCCCGCGAAGTCGGCGGGAGCGCGGATCCCCGCGTCGGCCGCGACTAGCAGGCTGCCGCCGTCCACGAAGGTGGGATAGCTGAAGTCGACCTGCTCCTGACGGGAGAGCGACGCGGTGGTCGAGCCGCACTCGAGGTCCACGCGGCCCTCCGCGACCGCCGCGATGCGGTCCTCGGGCGTCACGCGCACCCACTTGACCTGAAGGTCCTGACGCCCGGTCGCGGTCTGGACCTGGGCGACCACCCGCGCGCAGAGATCGATGGTGTAGCCCACCGGCTGACCGCCGTCTCCGAGGAACGAGAAAGGTCGCGAGGAATCCCGGTAGCCGAGGGTCACGCTTCCGGTCTCGCGGATCTTGCGCAGCGTGTCGGGCGCCGGCGTGGCGCAGGCGGCCCCGAGCAGGACGAGGAGGGCGAGCGTCACGAGGCGCGCGGGGGTCAGGGCCGTCACCTCAGTTGCCGCGCTTGTCGACGTCCGAGAGCGAGAAGCCGAAGAAGAGCAGCACCGTGAAGTCGTCGTACTTCGACCGCCCGACCCCGGGGTGGGGCGCGTCCACGACGACGTCCCCCTTGCTGTCGAAGGCCCAGAGTCGCAGCTCGGCCTGCCCGCGGTTGCGCACCCACTTGAAGAAGGCGAGCTCGGGCACCGGGAAGTTCACCACCGGCGCCTGGAACGCGGGCACGCCGATCAGGGTCTGGTCGTGGTCGGTCCCGTAGACCGAGACGAACATCTTGAGCTTGAGCTCGGGGGAGTCCGAGGCCATCCGCACGCCGTGGGCCTTGAGCCACGTGGTCACGAAGTCCTTCACGAAGCCCTCGTTGCCCGCCTGTACCGCGACCTCGAGCGCCACCGGGCGGCTTCCCACCCGGGCGAGGTCGATGTCGGCGAGCGCGCGCTCGAGCGAGCGGACCAGCAGCTGCTGGGTGATGCCGGCGGGCGCGGTGGCGCCGATCTGGCTCGCGAGGGAGCAGCCGGCCAGCAGCATCCCGAGCAGCGCGGCGACCGCGGTGCGGCGGATGACGGGTTCCATCGGGGCGAGCGGGCTAGGACGTGGCCGACTGCACCAGGCCCGCCGGGCAGGCGACGCCGGTGCCGCCGATGCCGCAGTAGCCCCACGGATTCTTGGCCAGGTACTGCTGGTGATAGTCCTCCGCGTAGTAGAACTCGGGCGCCTCGCGGATCTCGGTCGTGATCGCCCCGTAGCCCGCCTTGGCGAGGACCGCCTGGTAGGCCTGCTGCGAGGCCAGCGCCGCGCGGCGCTGGGCGTCGCTGTAGCAGTAGATGGCGGAGCGGTACTGGGTCCCGACGTCGTTGCCCTGGCGCATGCCCTGGGTCGGATCGTGGTTCTCCCAGAAGACGCGCAGCAGGCTCTCGTAGGAGACCTTGGCCGGATCGAACACCACCAGCACCGCCTCGGTGTGGCCGGTCCCCCCGCTGCAGACCTCCTCGTAGGTCGGGTTCGGAGTGTGGCCGCCCGCGTAGCCGACCGCGGTGGTGTACACCCCGGGGACCTCCCAGAACTTCCGCTCCGCACCCCAGAAGCAGCCCAGGCCGAAGACCGCGCGCTCGGTGCCGGCCGGGAAGGGCGGCTCGAGGCGGGCGCCGCTGACGAAATGGGTATCGGGCACCCGCATTCGCTCCCGGCGGCCCGGAAGTGCCTCCTCGGCGGACGGCATGCTGCGCTTGCGCAGACCGAACATGGGCTGGGGCCCTCCTTGTCGCTAGAGCCTACCTCAGGGCGGGCCGCGAGGCCACTCTGCTATGCTCCGAACCCAACGTGAACCAGATCCAGACTTGGCCGAAGTCTTGAGATAAATCAGTAAGTTAATCGGGCAATCAGTGGAGAGTCCGAGCGCTTGTGCTAACACTGTGCTAACGACTCGCCGCGCGATCGCCCCCGTTTGCTAGCTGCGGTGCTACCGTTTGGCTGATTCCCATCATGGAGGAGCCCATGTTCCAGGACGCCCCCGACTCCGCCCCCACCACCCACTTTGCCTTCGTGACAGACCCCCTCTGGTGTCAGGCGGCCCCGGAGATTGCCCGATGATCCGGCGATTCGCCATGCTGATGCTGCTCCTCGTGGCGGGGGCGTGTGCGCACGCGCGGGAG
>DATFAJ010000227.1:0-4563 GCA_035254745.1 Candidatus Methylomirabilota bacterium
CGTCTCGTTGTCTCGAATGGCCTGGAGCGCCTTGCCAAAGGGGGAGTGCACGATGACCCACATGACCGCCACCGCGATCACGAACACCGCGAGCACGTAGAAATAGTAGCGGTGCGAGAGGAAGTCTTGCTTGTCTCCCCCCGTCTGCACGAGGCCGCCCAGCAGGGTCGGCGTCGGCACCCGGAGGCCGTCGCTGCCGCCGGTGACCCAGAAGAACTTGAAGGCCAGGCTCCACAGCACCTGGGAGAGGGCCATGGTGAGGATGCCGAAGAAGATCTTGGTGTACCGCACGCAGAGCAGCCCGAAGAGCGCGGCCACCAGCCCCGAGGCCACGATGCCGCCCAGCAAGAAGGCCTCCATGGACTCGAGCTTCGCGTACTTCACGATGAACGCCACCGCGTAGGCGCCCACTCCGAAGTAGGCGGAGTGGCCGAAGGAGAGCAGGCCGGTGTAGCCCAGCAGCAGGTTGAAGCCGAGCGCGGCGATCGCCAGCACCAAGCCGTAGGACAGCAGCACGGTCTGCCAGGGCGGCACCAGGAACGGTAGCACGATCAGCGCGGCCAGCACGGGAGCGGACCAGGCGAGCACCCGGCGTGGCGCCGCGGCGGCACTCATGCGCGGCCCAGGATGCCGGCGGGCCGGATGAAGAGCACGATCGCCGCCATCAGGTAGAGGACGGCCAGCTCGATCTCCGGGAAGAACGTGATGCCCGCTTCGCGCACGAGCCCCACCATGAGCGCGCCGATCAGGGCGCCTTCGAGGCTGCCGAGCCCACCGATCACCACCACCACGAAGGCCAGGATCAGTGCGTCCACCCCCATGCCCAGCACCGCCCCCTGCTGGGGCATGATCACCGCGCCGCCCAGGCCGGCCATGAAGCAGCCGAGGGTGAACGCCTGCACGTAGACGCGGTTGACGTTCACGCCCAGGGCCGAGGCCATCCGCATGTTCTGCGAGGTGGCGCGCAGCACCACCCCGAACGAGGTCCGGTACACGAAGGCCCAGAGACCGGCCGCGGCGACGCCCCCGACGATGACTACGGCCAGGTTGTAGGTCGGGTAGATCGAGTCGCCGATCGTGAGGCTGCCGAGCGCCTCGTAGAGCGCGCTCGCCTGCAGCGGATAGGGTCCCCACAGGAACCGCATGAGGTCCTCGAGGATCAGGAGCAGCCCGAAGGTGATGAGGAGCTGGTACTCCTCGGCGCGCCGGTAGAGCGGGCGGAGCAGCGTGGGCTCGAGTACCGCACCCAGAAGCGCGGCGGCCAGCGCCCCCACCGGCAGGAGCGCGTACATCCACAGGCTCGCCTCGGTGGCGGAGCCGAGGGCCCGTCCCACCGCCCACGCGCTCACGTAGGCCCCGAAGGCGTAGAGGTTGCCGTGGGCCAGGTTCACGATGCGCATGACCCCGTAGATCAGGCTCAACCCGCCCGCGATCAGGAACATCACCGACGCGTAGAGGAGCGCGTTGAGGAGGTGGACTACGAGGGTCGGGATGTCCATGGGCGGATACGATGCCTCAACTCAGGGGGCAGCATCAACCCGGAACTGCGCGGTCGCGACCTCGGGACTCACGTAGTTGTCTCCCAGGACCAGGGCCACCAGGGCGGTATAGGCCCCCGGCTTGAGCCGGCCCTTCAGGTCGACCACCACCCGGTGGGCCTGCACGTCGCGGGAGATACCGGCGGCGGCCACGTGGCCGTCAGCGGCCACGATCACGAAGCGGCAGGCGGGCACGTCGACCTTGTCCTCGTCGGCCCCGGAGCCGAGCGGCTCCCGTACGAGCCGGTACTGGCGGAGGAACCGCTCGAGCCGCTCGATCTCCGGGGCGATCTCGAGCCGGTCGCCCCGCGCGGTGATGCGCGCGACGTAGGCCCGGCGCGGGATGGCGAAGCGGTCGTACGTCCCCACCCCGAGCGGGCTCGTCATGTCACGGAAGACCTGGAGCACCACCGCCGCGTCGCTCCACTTCTCGAGCTGGTAGGGTCCGCTCGTCACGAGATAGTGCCCGCGCCGCTGGGCGAACTGTCGCAGGGCGGCCCAGCGCGCGTGCGCCTCGTCCGCGCTCACCAGCCGGCGCAGCGCCTCGGGCACGTGGTTCTCGCGCGCGAGCCCGTCCAGGATGGCACCGAGGGCCTCGCGCGTCCTGGCGTCCCGCGCGAGATCGAGCCAGCGCACCCCGCGGCGCCGGGCCTCGTCCGCGGAGAAGGCGCCCACCCCGCGCCTGACCGCCTCCTCCATCAGCGCGGTCACGTGCCACGGCACCGGGCTCCACGGGGGCGCCAGCGCGGCCAGCTCCTGCGGATCGGACGACGCCGCGTTCAGGTAGACCTCCACGACGGGCACCACGTAGGTGAACGTGATGTCGGCATAGCGTCGCACCTCGCTGTCGACCTTCACCACCCGCACGCCGGCCAGAGCCTGGCGCGCCACCTGCGTGGCCACGTCGACCGCGGGGTCGTACTCCACACCGGCCTGGGCCCGCCGGGTGCCCCAGCGCGCGGCGAAGACGTACGGGTAGATCGCGTCCGCGGGGCCGACGCGCGTGTTGTCGTGCGCGGCCGAGGCCCAGAGGCGGTAGACCACCTTGGCCTTTGCGATCTTGCCCCTTCCGACCGCGCGCAGGAGGCCGGTCCCCGGCTCGGGTAGCACGGCGTCCTCGGGAATCTCCACGCCGGCCGTCCCCCCCACCGTCACCGAGGCCGGCACCGCCCGGTGCGGGACCGGGCCCGCGCCGTAGGGCCCGGGCAGGAACGCGGGATCGCCGAGCGCGGCCCAGAGGAGCCGGCCGGCCGGATCGGTGAAGCCGGCGACCGGGTTCCACGCCGCGGTGGGGCGCGCGCCGATGCCGACCCGCATCCAGCCGTTCCAGGGAAAGTCCTTGAGCTTGGCGGTGCGCACGAAGATGTCCGAGTCGAAGCCGCCCTGGGAGTCCCACGCGATGTTCTCGATGCCCTGCGAGAACTCGGCGTTGAACGGCTCCCGCCGCAGCGAGTAGCCGACGACCACGCGCTCGCAGCCTCCCCCCAGGCGGCCGACCAGGCGCCGCGCGAGGTCGGCGCGCTCGGCGGGGCCGTCGTAGGCGCCGTTGACGAGCCGGCGGTAGAGCTGATCCGTCGCCTGCCGGGCCGCGGGGTCGGTCATCGTCCCCGCCTGGAGCAGGTAGGCCTGGAACCATCCCTCCTTGACCCACGGGGGCCTGAACGAGCCGCCCCCGGGGACGGCGTATGGAGCGAGCAGGGCGTCCAGATCGACCTCCTCGACGACGGTGTCGCCGGCCTTCGCGGCGGCACCGTCCTTCGGCGCCTTGAGCAGCCGCTCGGCCAGGGCGCCACGGGCGACCAGGCGCGGGGACGCGCCCGGAGAGGCGCCCTCCACCGCCCGCCGGGCCGCCGCGGCCAGATCGAAGTGCTCGAGGTAGTCGCCGTGGTACGGGGTGACCGGGTACGCGTACGGCACGAACCCGGGTACCCGGGCCGCGCCGATCACCCTGGCGACGCGGAGCGCGCCGGCGCAGCGGGCCGCCGCGTCCGCGCCCGACGTCGGCGCGACCGCGGTGGCCACGACGTAGCCCGCGAGCGACTCCACCGCGCTCACGTTGGCGGGGAGCCGGCCGCCCGCGAACGGATCGGCCCCCACGTAGGCGTGGAGCGTGCTGTTGCGGAGCAGCGGGACCGCCGCTGCCGGCGTCATCGTCTCGACGCGGATCTCCTGCGGATAGTAACCGGGGTAGAACGGCAGCTCGTGGCCCGCGCGCGCGGGCGCGGCCACGAGAGTGGCGAGAACCGCGACGAGGCCGGCGAGGAGCCGGATTTGCGGGTCTCGCCCTCTCCCCCGCGCGGGGGAGAGGGCACCTTCGATTCCCCTCCTCCCCGCCAGGGAGAGGGGGCCGGGATCAGAAGCCGGCGTGACCGCCGACCTCAGGCCTTCATCTGCGGCCAGGTCTTGTCGATCCAGGTGTACGTCGAGGTCGGCTCCCCCTTGGGCCAGCCGGGAGGCGCCGTGATGTTGCGGATCGGGATCGTGATGATACGGGTCGGATCCAGGATCTGGAACGGATAGTCGGGCGAGTTGATGCTGAACCCGGTCATCGCGTCCTTGTAGCCCTGGTGGGTGTCCGGGCGGATGTACACGTAGCCGGCCGGCCCGGGGTGCATCAGGCCCTCGAGCTGGCTGATGATGGCGTCGTCGTCCGGCCAGCCGCCCGCGAGCCGATTGGCCTTCTCGACCGCGGTCTTCAGCATGTAGACGGTCGAGTAGGCACCCTCGGACTGGAAGTTCGGGTACTCCTTCCAGCGGTCGAAGTACTTCTTCACGAACTCGGTGTTGAGGGGCCAGCGATTGTTCGGCGGGTAGTTGAAGTAGTAGTTGGAGTGCACGCCCGCGATCGCGCCTTCCGGATGGTCCTTGCCGATGGCGTGCGGGGCCACTCCGAAGGCGATGGTGGACGCGAACTTCATCTTCTTGAACATGTCGTAGCGCAGGGCCTGCTTGTAGAGCGCGACATAGTCACCGCCCCACACCGACGACACCAGCAGGTCCGGCTTGGACGAGATGGCCTTGGTGA
>DATFAJ010000228.1:0-8734 GCA_035254745.1 Candidatus Methylomirabilota bacterium
CAGGCGGGGACGCGGCGAGGCGTGGCGCATCGCGGCACCGAGGGCCGCGCCCAGCACCAGCTTCTTCCCCACGTCGAAGAGGGCGGACTGCGGATCCGCGAAGTAGTACGAGGCGAACGGCAGCCACTCGACGCGCGCCACCCGGGCCTGCACCGCGGCGACCGATCCGACCACGCCGAACGGGGTCAGCTCCTCGTAGGCCAGCAGCGCGGCCGCGATCGCGACGAGCCACCGCGAGGTGCGGCCGGGAACGGGCGCCGCCCGGGCGACCGCGGGAGCAAGCGCCACGCCGACGAGCGCGCCCCCCGCCGCCAGCAGCGCGCCGTCGAGGCTCGGGGCCCGCCCCGCGATGAAGAGCTTGCCGCCCTCGAGCGCGACGCCGAGCGCGGTGACCGCCACCCACGCGATCGGCCCGCCGCGCGCGGGGGTCACGCCGCCGAGCGCGACGCGGGCCAGTCCGCCCAGCGCCGTCCAGGGCAACAGCTTCTCCACGAGCAGGTCCGGCCAGAACGCGCGCCGGACCGCGTCGAGCGGCCGCCACTGCGCGCTCTTGAGGTTGTGCCAGACCGTCGACACGTCGAGCGTCACCGCGTAGGGATAGAAGGCGTCGGCGGCGAGGACGGCCGCCACCGCCAGCAGCAGGGCCAGCGCCGGGCGCTCACCGAGCGCGCGCGCGAGTCGCGGCCCGAGCGGGCGGGGCGAGGCGCCCGTGAGGGCGTGGGCGAGGAGCAGCCCGGCGAGGGCGCCGGTCACCTGGGCGATCACGTCGACGAGCGAGCTGGTACGGCTCGGCGCGAACAGCTGGCCCGCCTCGACCGCGCCGGCGAGCACCGCGTCCGCGAAGACCACGCGCAGCACGCGCGTGGCGAGCGGGCCGCCGGCCAGCCCGCTCCACGCCATCAGGGCTCCGAAGGGCGCGCCCAGCAGGACGTTGGAGACCACGTCGGGGAGCGAGACCAGGCGGCGACCGTCGATGTCGTGCAGGCGCGGCCACGGGTGGTCCAGGACGCGCCGGATGCGCTCCGGATCGTACGCGAGCTCGAACGGGAAGAACGAGCCGTAGACCAGGCACGCGAGGTAGAGCAGCAGGAGGACGGCCGGGAGACGGCGGGCGGTCACCGGCGGCAGCGTAGCCCAGGGCGGCGGGCGCGACAAGGTCGACTCTGGTATCCTCCGCGCCATGAATCCCGAGCGCTTCGCCAAGGGCATGACCTTCGACGACTACGTGACGTTCACCGGCTCGCCCGGCAACCTCGCCCGCGAGGGCTTCGACATCCGGCGGTTCAGCCTGGTGCGCCCACGCGTCGACTGGAGCGGCTACCTGAAGGAGCGCCACGCCCGGGCGCGGCTCAGCCCCGAGCAGACCGCGGCCATCCGGTGGCTCGCCGCGCAGCCGGGTGGGCCCGCGAAGGTCGCGGTCATCTCGGAGGAGTGGTCGTCGGACTGTCGGCGCGACGTGCCGTACCTGGCCCGGCTGGCCGAGGCGGGCGGGCTCGAGCTCCGCATCTTCCCGCGCGACGGCGACACCATGCTGATGAAGGGGCTGCCCGACCCGACGGTGGGCAACGGCGACCTGGTGTGCGAGTACGCCAACGACAAGAACGGGCAGAAGTGGGCGTCGGTCCCGGTGGCCGTCTTCTTCACCCGCGACTGGGACGAGCTCTACCGCTACGTCGAGTACCCGGCGATCTATCGCAAGGAGCGGGTGATCGGCCACCTGCGGGCCGCGCGGCCGGGCGAGAGCCCGGAAGAGGCCAAGGGACGCGGCGGCAAGGAGATCGCGGCGCTGCTGGAGTCGCCGTTCCCGGACGTGTGGGCGCAGGCGGGGATCGCGGAGATCCTGAGCGCGCTCCACGAGCGGCTGCTCACCGGCGCGCGCGGCTGATCGCCCCTGCCGGGCGCCGGCGGGCCGATCAGGGCGCGGCGCGCCAGGAGTGCCAGAGCCAGATGGCGCCGGCGACCGCGATCATGAGCGCGAGGTAGGCGGCCCAGCTGTTGGTCCACGACTCGCGCGGGAGCACGATGCGCTCCCGCTCCCACTCCACCTGGTCCCGCCAGCCCAGGTCGCCCCGGGCGTAGCGCTGGAAGACCTCGGTCACCCAGCCGAGCGGCAGGGCGCGGTCGCGGGTGCGGAAGCGCCGCTCGATCGAGCCCTCCTGCAGGTCGAGACCGAAGCCGCTCTGCACGCTGCCGGTCGCCTGGAGGTAGCTTGAGTCGGACACGCCGAGGGTGGCCAGCACGTTGCGCCCGCCGTCGAGCGAGGCCAGCACCTTGGTGATGGTGGGGCCGTCGGGCCGCTCGTACCCGGTGTCGTGCGTGCTGAGCATCAGGTCCATTCGGACGACCCGGGGGCTAGTAGGAGCGCGGCAGGCCGAGCACGTGCTCGGCCAGGTAGTTGAGCGCCATCTGCTGCGACACCGGCGCGATCTTGTAGAGGCGGATCTCGCGCCACAGCCGCTCCACGTGAAACTCCTTGGCGTAGCCGTAGCCGCCGAAGGTCTGGAGCGCGGCGTCGCAGGCGTTGAAGCCGGCCTCGGCCGCGAGCATCTTGGCCGCGTTCGCCTCGCGCCCGCACGGCTTGCCGTGGTCGAAGAGCCACGCGGCCTTGAGGCACATCATCTCGGCCGCGTCGAGCTGGGCCATCGCGTGGGCGAGCGGGTGCGCGATCGCCTGGTTCTTGCCGATCGGCCGATCGAAGACCACCCGCTCCTTGGCGTACTGCACCGCGCGCTCGAGGGCCGCGCGGCCGATCCCCACCGCCTCGATCCCGATGACGATGCGCTCGGGGTTCAGGGAGTCGAGCAGGTGGTAGAAGCCCTCCCCCACCGTCCCCACCACGTCCTCGTCCGGGATCTCCAGGTTGTCGATGAAGATCTCGTTGGAGTCGACCGCGGCCCGGCCGAGCTTGTGGATCAGGCGCACCGTGATCGCGTCGCGATCGAAGTTCGCGAAGAACAGGGTCATGCCCTTGAGCGGCTTGGCCGGGTCGCGGTCGGACGTGCGCGCGAGCAGGAGGATCCGGTTCGCGTGCTGGGCGTTGGTGGTCCAGACTTTCCTACCATTGACCACCCAGTGGTTGCCTTTCTTCTCGGCGCGGGTCTGGATGCGCGAGGTGTCGGTGCCCGCGTTCGGCTCGGTGACCCCGAAGGCCATGACCGTCTCGCCGCTCACGATCCCGGGCAGGTACTTGCGCTTCATCGCCTCGGTGCCGTACTTCACGAGCGGCGTCGGCGGGAACACGTAGAAGTGGATCGGCGAGCAGCCCGAGGTGCCGGCCCCCGACGCGCAGATCTCGTGCAGCATGAGCGCGGCCTCGGTGACGCCGAGCCCGGCCCCGCCGTACTCCTCGGGGATCGTGATGCCGAGCCAGCCGTTGTCGGCGAACGCCTTGACGAAGTCGCTCGGATACTCCGCCCGATCGTCCTTGTCCAGCCAGTAGTCGAGCGGGAAGGTGCGGGCCAGCGCCCCCACCTCCTTCTTGATCAGCTCCTGCGATTCGGTGAGCGCGAAGTCCATGGGCCGCCTCCTGGTCGGGCAAGAATAGCACGGCCGCCCCGGGGCTTGCCCCCCGCGGCCCCGGTCGGTATGCTGGCGGCCATGGACGAGACCACGCCCGCGATTCAAGACTATCTCGCGGCCATCTACGATCTCGCCGGCACCGACAAGCCGGTGATCGGTGCGCGGCTCGCGCGCCACATGCACGTCTCCGCGCCGTCCATCACCGAGGCCTTGCGCCGGATGCAGAAGGACGGCTACGTCCGCGTCGGCACCCGCAAGGAGGTCCGCCTCACCACCAAGGGCCTCGGGATCGCCGAGACGATGGCGCGCCGGCATCGCCTGATCGAGCGGTGGCTCACCGACGAGCTCGGGCTCGACTGGTCGCGCGCGCACGACGAGGCCCATCGGCTCGAGCACTCGCTGTCGCCGGTGGTCGAGGAGCGGCTGGCCGAGAAGCTCGGCATGCCCAGCACCTGTCCCCACGGCAACCCGATCCCGGGCATGCCGGCCCCCGAGGCGCACCGGCCGATTCCCCTGAACCAGGCGCCCGCCGGCCACCCGTTCGTGGTCGAGCGCATCACCGAGGAGGCCGAGGCCGACCGCCAGCTCCTGCGCTTCCTGTGGGAGTCCGGGATCCGTCCGGGCAGCCGCGTGGTCGTCAGCGAGATCGCCCCGTACGCGGGCACCGTGTCGATCGATCTCGACGGGCGCACCGTGACCATGGGGCTCTCCGCCTCGAACAAGATCTGGGTGTACGACCCGATGGAGCCCGCGGACCGCCCGAAGCCGGCCCGCGCCCGCCGGCCCGCCAAGTCCCGCGCCTGACCATGGCGGTCAAGGCCCTCTACGCGCTCCAGAACGGCTTCCTCGGCTTCGAGCGCGCCGGGCTCTTCTACGGCGAGCGCTCGCCGGAGCGGGTGTCGATCCCGGTCACCTGCTACGTGGCGGTGACGAGCGACGCGGTGATCCTGTTCGACACCGGCATCTCGCCGCGCGCGGTGCCCGGCCTGCTCCGGCAGGATCCCCTCTGCCGCTTCACCGACGCGGATCTGCTCGTGCACCGGCTCGACTCGATCGGGCTCGAGCCGAAGGACGTCGACCTGGTGGTGATCAGCCACCTCCACTTCGACCACGCGGGCGGCGCCGCGATCTTCGACACCTCCGAGCTGGTGGTGCAGAAGGACGAGTACGCCTACGCCCAGTACCCGGCCGCGTTCTTCGCGTCGTTCTACTACCGCAAGAACTTCGACCTGCCCGGCTACCGCTGGCGCCTGCTCGACGGCGACGCGGAGCTGGTGCCGGGCGTGACCGCGCTCCGCAGCGACGGCCACACCCCGGGGCACCAGTCGCTCCTCGTGCAGCTGCCGGTGGCCGGACCGGTGATCCTCGCGGGCGACTGCTGCTACTGGCAGCGGTCGATCGACGAGGAGATCCCGCCCGGCGTGGTGTGGGACCCGACGCGGGCGATGCACTCGATCCAGCGGCTGAAGACGCTCGCGCGGCTCACCGGGGGACGCATCTTCCCGAGCCACGACCCGGTGTTCTGGGAGCGGGCGATCAAGGCGCCGGAGGCGTACAAGTAACCACCCCTCAGCTTCAACCACCCCTCAGCTTCAACCACCCCTCACCCTGCCCTCTCCCCTGAGGGGAGAGGGAAAGCGGAGATCGCCATGGGCGTGCTGGACGGAATCAAGGTGCTGGAGATGGCGCGCGTGCCGCCGGCCGAGCTACCCGGCATGTTCCTGGCCGACATGGGCGCGGACGTGCTGAAGATCGAGACGCCGCCCGAGACCACCGAGGACGCCACGACCAAGCGGCGGGCCGCCTTCGCCTACGTGAACCGCAACAAGCGGTCGCTCGCGCTCAACATGAAGGCGCCCGAGGCCCAGGCGATCTTCGGCAAGCTCGCCGCCACCGCCGACGTGATCGTGGAGGGCTTCCGGCCCGGCGTCATGAAGCGCCTGGGCGCCGACTACGCGACCCTCTCCGCGACCAACCCGCGCCTCGTGTACTGCTCGCTCTCCGGCTTCGGCCACAACGGCCCCTACAAGGACTACCCGGCCCACGACGGCAACTACCTCTCGCTCGCCGGGGTGCTCAACCTGATCGGCGAGCCGGGCCGGAAGCCGATCTTCCCGCTGAACCTGGTCGCCGACTACGGCGGGGCCAGCATGCACGGCGCGCTCGGCATCATGATGGCCCTCTTCGCGCGCGAGCGCACCGGCCGCGGCCAGCACGTCGACGTCTCCTACCTCGACACCTCGCTGGCCCTGCTCGCGGCCACGCCCAACATGCGCTTCTTCTGGAGCGACGGCATGGCCCCGCGGCGCGGCGAGGGCTTCCTGGGCGGCTCCTATCCGTACTACGCGGTCTACGACACCAAGGACGGCAAGCACCTGACCATCGGGTGCACCGAGCCCTGGCTCTGGGAGAACTTCTGCAAGGCGATCGAGCGGCCGGACCTGGTGAAGTTCGCCCGCAAGGCCGATCAGTTCGTGCGCGCCGCGAACGCGGAGGAGGTGAAGGCGCGGCAGGAGATCGAGGCCATCATCAAGACCCGCACCCGCGACGAGTGGTACGACTTCCTGGTCAAGGCAGACGTCTGCGTGGGCAAGGTCTACGAGCCGGAGGAAGTGGTGGCCGACCCGCAGGTGCAGGCCCGGGACATGATCGTGGAGATGCGGCACCCGGTGCACGGGATCGTCAAGCAGTTCGGCCAGCCCATCAAGCTCTCCGCCACCCCGGGGACGATGCGGACCGTCGCGCCCCACACCGGGGAGCACACCGACCAGGTCCTGGGCGAGCTCGGCCTGCCCGCGGCGGAGATCCGGAGCCTGCGCGAGAAGAAGATCGTCGCCTGACCCCTCGCCCGGGCTAATATGCTCATCCGATGACCACGATTCGCCGCGCACTGGCGCTGGCCGTGCTGGGCCTGCTGGCGACGGCGTCCCCCGCGCGGGCCGATAGCCCCGGCGAGCTCGCCGAGCGGCTCCGCAAGGCGACCGCGGTGCTCTCCGAGATGGCGGCCGGCAAGCAGGACACCGACATCCCGCGCGAGATGCTGGCCCGGGCGCGCGCGATCGCGGTGTTCCCCGGGGTCACGAAGGGCGCGGTCATCGTGGGCGGTCGACACGGCCAGGGCGTCATGAGCGTGAAGCGACTCTCGGACGGCCGCTGGAGCCCGCCCGCCTTCTTCACCGTCGGGGGCGGCAGCTTCGGCCTGCAGCTCGGCGGCCAGGTGATCGACCTGGTGCTGGTCGTCATGACCGAGAAGGGCATCGAGAGCCTGCTCAAGAGCGAGACCACGCTGGGCGGGGACGTCTCGCTCACCGCCGGCCCCAAGAGCCTGCACGACGCGGCCAACACCGACGGCTCGTTCAAGGCGGAGATCTTCTCCTACGCCCGGTCCACCGGCTTCTTCGCGGGTGCCTCGTTCGAGGGCGCCACCGTGCAGCCGGACGGCTCCGCGATCCGGACCCTCTACGGCGCGAAGGCCGACTCCCGCGACGTGCTGCTGGGCGGCCGCTACGCGGTGCCGGCCAGCGGCCGCCCGTTCGTCAACGTGCTCACGACCTACTCGCCACCCCCCAAGACGCGCTGAGAGCCATTCGATGACCACCGCCCCCGACTCCTTCGTCGAGCTCCTGTCCACCCGCGCCCGCATCGGCTGGGGCGCCCCGCCCGCCGCGCGCCCGGTCACCAACGCGCTCTACGAGTTCGGCGGCGGCTACCCGGACCCGGCGTCCTTCCCGTACGACGGGCTCGTCGATGCGACTTCGCGGATGATGAAGGCCGAAGGCGCGGAGGCCCTCACCTACGGCGAGGCCCAGGGCTACCGCGGGCTGCGCGAGCTGGTGTGCCACAAGTACGGGCTCTTCGAGGGTCTCAAGGTCGGCCCCGAGAACATCATCATCTCGAACGGCTCCGGGCACGCGCTCTCGCTCGCGTTCAGCGCCTTCGTGGATCCGGGCGACGTGATCCTGTCGGAGGCGCCCACCTTCTCGGGCACGCTCCAGACCATCCGCCGCCACGGCCCGCAGGTGCTCGACGTGCCGGTGGACGAGGACGGGCTGGTGGTCGAGGTCGCGCGGGAGCACCTCGCCGCCCTCAGGAAGCAGGGCCGCCGCTGCAAGCTCATCTACACGATCGTGAACTTCCAGAATCCCTCCGGGCCCTCGCTGAGCCTGCGCCGGCGGCGGGAGCTGATCGACCTGGCCCACGAGTACGACACGCTCATCCTCGAGGACGACGCCTACGGGGAGCTGCGCTTCGAGGGCGAGCACCTGCCCTCGCTCTACGCCCTCGACGGCGGCGGGCGCGTGATGCGCGCGGGCACCGTGTCCAAGATCCTCGGGGCGGGCTTCCGCCTCGGCTGGCTGTGCGCGCCCCGGGAGATGATCCCCGCCTTCCAGGGCTTCCTCTTCGGCGGCGGCGTCAACCCCTTCGCCTCGCGGGTGGCCACCTACTTCCTGCGCGACAACCTCGCCCCTCACGTGGCCCTCCTGGTCAACGTCTACCGCGCCAAGCGGGACGCGATGCTGCGCGGGCTCTGGGAGGTGCTGACCGGGACCGACGTCCTGATCAGCAAGCCGGAGGGCGGCTTCTTCATCTGGATCAAGCTGCCGACCGGCACCGACACCGGCAAGCTCTACGAGGGCGCGGTCAAGGCCCGGGTGCGGTACACCGCGGGGCCGTCGTTCTTCCCCAACGGGGGCGGCGAGCGGTTCATCCGCCTCGCCTTCAGCTTCGAGTCCCCCGAGCGCTGCTACGAGGGCGCGCGCCTGATCGCCCGGGCCATCGTCGACGCCCGCGCCTAGCCCACGATGGCCCGCCACCTCATCCTCGTCGTCGACGACGAGGACAACCTGCGCGACGTGCTGGTGGAGGTGCTGAAGCGCGACGGGCACGAGGTGGACAGCGCGGTCGACGGGGCCGAGGGCCTCCGGCGGGCCGAGGAGCGCCGCTACGACCTGGTGGTCACCGACCTCCGGATGCCCGGGCTCGAGGGTCCCGAGCTCTACCGGGCCCTGCGGCAGCGCTACCCGGACGATCCACCGCGCGTCATCTTCATGAGCGCCAACACCGGCATCGACGAGTACGCGAGCTTCCTGGCCGAGACCGGGGAGCCGGCGCTGGAGAAGCCGTTCAATCTGGCGGATATGCGGCAGGTCGTGCTTCAGGTGTTGTCGAAGCCTCGCGCGTAACGGTTCGTCGACGGGCGGGGGTGGGGGGCGCG
>DATFAJ010000229.1:0-3298 GCA_035254745.1 Candidatus Methylomirabilota bacterium
CCATGCAGGACACCGCGCAGGCGCTGGCCGAGCTGGACCGGGCGGCCAGGCTGCCGGGCGCGCGCGCCGTCTACATGGGCACCAACGTCAACGGACGCAACCTCTCCGACCCCGCGTTCTTCCCGGTGTTCGAGCGCTGCCAGGGGCTGGGGCTGCCGGTGGGCCTGCACCCGTTCAACGTCAACGGAGCGGAGCGGCTCCGCGCGTACTACCTGACCAACCTGCTGGGCAACCCGTACGATACCGGCATCGCGGCGGCGCACCTCATCTTCGGAGGGGTGCTGGACCGGCTGCCCAAGCTGCAGGTCATCCTGCCGCACGCGGGGGGCACCTTCCCCCTGGTGTGGGGGCGGCTGCAGCGCGGGCAGAAGGTGCGGCCGGAGGCCAACAAGGCGGCGAAGAAGCCCGTGCGCGCCTACTTGCGCCGCTTCACCTACGACACGATCAGCCACGACGCGGGGGCGCTCCGCTACCTCATCGCCACGGTGGGCGCGGACCGGGTGATGCTCGGCACCGACTTCTGCTTCGACATGGGCTACGAGAAGCCCGTCGACGTCATCCGCGACAAAGCGGTCAAGCTCTCGCGGGCCGACCAGGCCAAGGTCGTGCGCGAGAACGCCGCCCGGCTGCTGCGCCTCCGCTGAGAACCGGGCTCGGGGCGTGAGCACCGAGTTCTGGATCGCGCAGTCGTTCAACGGCATCTCCTACGGGGCGCTCCTCTTCCTGCTCGCGAGCGGCCTCTCCCTCATCTTCGGCGTCATGCGCGTCGTCAATCTCGCGCACGGCTCCTACTTCATGCTGGGCGGCTACGTGGGCCTCACGGTGGCGCTGCGCACGCGGTCGTTCACGGTGGCGTGCCTGGCCTCCGCGGTGGCCATCGGGCTCGTGGGCATCGGTATGGAGCGGCTGTTCCTGCGCCGACTCCGCGGTGAGGTGCTGGGGCAGGTGCTCATGACGATCGGCTTCGCGCTCATCTTCCAGGACCTGGCGCTGCTCATCTGGGGCGGAGACCCCTACACGGTGCCGATCCCGGCCCTGCTGACCGGGACGGTGAGGCTGGGCGGGGCGGTGTTCCCGATCTACCGTATCTTCATCGTGGTGGTGGCCATCGTGGTGGGCCTGGCCCTCTGGCTCGTGCTCGACCGCACCCGCGTGGGCGCGATGATCCGCGCCGCGGTGGACGACGCCGAGATGGCCCAGGGCGTGGGCATCAACGTGCCGCGCGTGTCGCTGGCCGTGTTCGCGCTCGGCGCCGCGCTGGCCGCGCTGGGCGGGGTGATCGGCGGCGGCTTCCTCGGCGTGTACCCGGGGGCGGACTTCGAGGTGCTGCCCTACGCATTCGTGGTGGTCATCGTGGGCGGGCTCGGCAGCCTGCCCGGCGCGGTCGCGGGCAGCCTCCTGGTGGGCCTCCTCGACAACTTCGGCAAGGCGCTCTTCCCCGAGCTCTCCTACTTCACGCTCTTCGCGCCCATGGCGCTGATCCTCGCCATCCGACCGACGGGCCTCTTCGGCCGCTCATGATCGGGCGCCGCGCGCTGCTCGCCGCGGCCGCGGTCGTGGTCCTGGCCGTGGTGGCGCCGCTGCTGCCGGCCTATCCGCTGACCCTGCTCACCCAGGCGCTCATCGTGGGCATCCTGGCCATGAGCCTCGACGTGATGCTGGGCTACACCGGCCTCTCCTCGCTCGGCCACGCGGCCTACTTCGGCGTCGGCGCCTACGCGGTCGCGATCATGACCACCGAGCGGCAGGCCGGGCTCGTGGCGTGCCTGGTGGTGGGCGTGCTGCTGGCCGCGGCCACCGCCGCCGTCTTCGGCCTCCTCGCCATCCGCGCCACCGGCACCTACTTCCTGATGATCACGCTCGCGCTCGGCATGGTGATCTGGGGGCTCGCGTTCCGCTGGGTCTCGCTCACCAAGGGTGACAACGGCATCGCGGGCGTGCCGCGGCCGTCGCTCGGGCCGCTCGAGCTGAGCGGGCCGGTGCCCTTCTTCTACTTCTGCCTGGTGTCGGCCGCGCTGGCGTGGGCCCTGATGGGCCTGCTGGTCATCTCGCCCTTCGGCCTGGGCCTGCGCGGCATCCGCGGCAGCGAGACCCGCATGCAGGCGCTCGGCTACAACGTGTGGCTGCACAAGTACGTGGCCTTCGTCATCTCGGGCGTGTTCGCGGGCTTCGGCGGCACGCTCTGGGCCTACTACAACGGCTTCGTCAGCCCCAACGACGTGCAGCTCGTCACCTCGGTGGAGACGCTCTTGATGGTCGCGCTCGGCGGCCCCGGCACCCTGATCGGGCCCGCGCTCGGCGCCGGCATCATCGTGTTCCTCAAGAACTTCGTCAGCGTGTACACCAAGCGGTGGCTGCTCATCCTGGGCGGCGTGTACATCGGCGTGATCCTCTTCGCCCCCAACGGCATCGTGGGCGCCCTGCGAGGCCGCCGCCGATGACCGCCGCCTTCTCCCTCTCCTCCCCGGGGAGAGGGCAGGGTGAGGGGGCCGGTGGTGAGGGGGCCGGTGGCGAGGGGGCCCCCGCCCTCCGCCTCGACAACCTCTGCCGCGCCTTCGGCGGCCTCCAGGCCGTCGACGGCGTCACCCTCGAGGTGCGCCCGGGCGAGCGCCGCGCCCTGATCGGCCCCAACGGCGCGGGCAAGACCACGCTCTTCAACCTGATCTCGGGCGCGCTCCCGCCGACCTCCGGCCGCATCTTCCTCTTCGGCCGGGACGTCACCGCCGCAGCCGCCCACCGCCGCGCCGCCCTGGGCCTCGCCCGCACGTTCCAGATCACCAACCTCTTCCCCGACCTCACGGTGCTGGAGAACTGCCTGCTCGCGGTGCAAGCCCACACCCCGACGCGCTTCTCGATGCTGCGCCCGGTCGGCCGCTACGCGGGCCTGCTCGAGCGCGCGCGGGCCACGCTCGCCTCGCTCGAGCTCGGGAGCCTGGGCGACGCGGTGGTGAAGAACCTCTCGCACGGCGAGCAGCGCCAGCTCGAGATCGCCCTGGCCCTGGCGGGCCGGCCGAAGGTGCTGCTGCTCGACGAGCCCACCGCCGGGCTCTCCCCCGCGGAGTCGCGGCTGATGGCCGGGCTGCTGCGTCGCCTCGACCCCGCGATCACGGTGCTGATGATCGAGCACGACATGGATATCGCGCTCGAGCTCTCCGAGATGGTCGCGGTGCTGCACTACGGGCGCGTCATCGCCGACGGCCCGCGCGAGCGGGTGAAGGCCGATCCGCAGGTGAAGGAGATCTACCTTGGCGCTTGAGGTGGAGGGGATCCACACCTACTACGGCGAGAGCCACGTGCT
>DATFAJ010000230.1:0-2131 GCA_035254745.1 Candidatus Methylomirabilota bacterium
ACCGCCTGGCCGCCCGCCTTGCGGATGTCGGCCACCACCTGGTTGGCGGGCTCGCTCGAGGGGTCCAGTCCGTCGACGCTGACCCCGTAGTCGTTGACCACCACCTTCGCGCCCGCGGCCGCGAGGCCGATCGAGACCGCGCGCCCGATGCCCGTCCCGCCGCCCGTCACCACCGCCACCTTGCCGTCGAGCAGTCGTCCCCCATTCTGCGGTCCCATTGACGTCCCTCCTCGCCCTGCCGTATCGTCGCCGCGTTCGCGTCGACCGCCGCCAATCCTGGGAGAGGCCGGCCGGCGAGTCAAGGCCGCTGTCCGGCCAGTCCACTGGGAGGAGCGCATGGCGAAGACGCGCGGCACCGGGCTGCTGATGCTGTGGACCGACGTGGACCCGCAGCACGAGGCGGAGTTCAACCGCTGGTACGACGAGGAGCACCTCGACCGGCTGCTGAAGGTGCCCGGCTTCCTGTCCGCCGCCCGCTACGAGGCGCTGCGCGGCGGGCCGAGGTACCTCGCGATGTACGAGCTCGAGGAGGCGAGCGTGCTCCGCACCGCCGCCTTCCTCGACGAGGTGCGGTTCCGCCCCTCCGCGCGCCGGCAGCAGTCCTCCGGCGGCCACGTGGGCCGCGACTACCTGCTGACCGGCTACCGCCAGATCTTCCCCCCGCGCACGAACCCCATCGAGCTGACCATGGGCCCGTCGCCCTATCTGCAGATCGGGCGCATGGACATCCCCGCGCACATGGAGGAGGAGTGGAACGACTGGTACAACTGGGTCTACGTCCCGGACTACCTCACGGTGCCCGGGGTGATCCGGGCCCGCCGGTTCACGGCGGTCGAGGGCCAGCCCAAGTACATGACGGTCTACGAGTTCGAGCGGCCCGACGTGTCCGAGAGCCTACCGTGGAACCGGGTCCGCGACGCGAACCCGTGGACGCGCCGGGTGCGCCACCACATGCGGCTCGACGCGGGCTCGCCCGCCGTCTTCAAGCGGATCACGCCGAGGCTCGAGCCGGGCCCCGGCCGATGATCAAGCGCGTGTCGCTCCTCACCCGCAGGGACGGCATGAGCCGGGAGCAGTTCACGCGCCACTGGCTCGAGATCCACGCCCCGCTCGCCCGGCCGGTGCCGGGCCTCCGACGCTACGTGCAGTCGCACATCCTGGAGGAGTTCCGCCGCCCCGACATCCCGACCTCGCCGGTGCAGGTGGACGGCATCGCCGAGCTCTGGTTCGACGACCGGGCCAGCATGGAGCGGGCCCTGGCCTCGCCCGAGATGGCCGCGCTTCACGCCGACGGGGCGCTCTTCATCGGCTCCAACAAGACCTTCGTGGTGGACGAGAAGGTCATCATCGGCTAGGGCGCGCCCGGTGGCCGGCGAGCCGATCGCGCTCGGGATCAAGATCGCCTACACCCTGTTCCTCGCGGTCCTGGTCCCGGTGTACTGGGCGCACTACGGCCCGAAGAACTTCCTCTGGTTCTCGGACATCGCGCTGCTCGTGACGGGCGCCACCCTCTGGCTCGAGAGCCCGCTGCTGGCCAGCATGATGATGCTGGCGGTGCTGTTGCCCGAGTGCGCCTGGAACCTCGACTTCTTCGGCCGGCTCGCCACCGGCCACGGCATGTTCGGCATGAGCGCCTACATGTTCGACGCGCGGATCCCCCGCTACCTCCGCGCGCTCTCGCTCTTCCACGTGCCGCTGCCGATCGGGCTCGTGTGGCTGGTGCACCGGCTGGGCTACGACCGCCGCGCGTGGCTCTACCAGAGCCTGCTCGCGCTGGTCGTGCTGCCGGTGAGCTACTGGCTCACCGAGCCGGCCGACAACGTGAACTGGGTCCACGGCCTCGGCCGGCCCCAGCGCGCGCTGCCGCCGTGGCTCTACCTCGCCCTGCTGATCGTCGCCTTCTCGCTCGTGCTCTACCTCCCGCCCCACCTCGTGTTCGGCTACTTGCTCTTCAGGGTCACGTCCTCGTAGGGCGCGGAATAGGCGTGGCCCTGGATGAGGCCCAGCCCCGACTCGCCCACCCGCGGCCCGACCCCGTTGAGGAAGGCGAGCTGCCAGATCGGCGCGTACATCACCTTCTCGTGCACCAGCTGCTGGATCCGGTGCAGGGCCGCCTCGCGCCGCGCGGGAT
>DATFAJ010000231.1:0-3534 GCA_035254745.1 Candidatus Methylomirabilota bacterium
CCCCCGACAGCACCAGCGCGATCGGGGTGTCGGTCGGTAGCGGGGACGGCCCGCACGCGGCGGACGCGAGGGCCGCCGGGCCCAGGACGAGCCCGAGGAGAGCGAGCGGGAACAGTCGAGAGCGGATCGACCATGACGTCATGGCCCGGCTCTTACAACGAGCCGGGCCGCGCGTCAATGCGCGCGCCGTGCTAGCGGGCGCGCGCGGCGGTCGGAGCGGACGCGGACGGACGTCGGTCGCCCAGCACCATCTCGATGCGCCGGGTCAGGTACTCGATGGTGAACGGCTTGGTGATGACCGGGCCGGTGGGGGTGAGCCCGCGGGCCACCAGGAAGTCGCGGTCGTAGGCGGACATGAACATGACCTTGAGCCCGGGCAGGAGCGCGCCGAGCCCGGCCGCGAGCTCGCAGCCGTTCATCCCGGGCATCACCACGTCGGTCAGGAGCAGGTGGATGGGCCCGGGATGCTCCGCCGCGACCCGGATCGCGTCCTGTCCATCCGAGGCCTCGAGCACGCGATAGCCCTCGGTGGCGAGCACGTCGCGCGCGAGGACTCGCACCCACTGATCGTCGTCGACGACGAGAATCGTTCTCATCGCCGTCAGCCCACCCGCCGCCGGAGGGCGATCCGCGGACGCGCCCGCTCGGCCAGCTGCGATTCGCTCTCGAGACGCGCGACCTGCCGCTCGCGCCAGAGCGGACGCGGCACGGACGCGACCACCGCGAGCGCGCCGGCCAGCTCCTCGTGGAGCGCGGGCTCCGGCTTCTGGACGCGGGAGCGGTTGAGCCAGGACTCGAGTGGATAGGACTCCGAGCTGCCACACGTCGGGCAGTGACGATACATGCCGGCGTCGAAGATCGTATTGCAGTCGAGCTCCATGCAGAGCTTCGCGTGGCGCAGTTCGATGCGGAACGTGTCCTTCTCGAGCTTCATCGATTCCTCCCGTAGCGCGCGGGCGCTGTCCACGACTGTGTGACCAGGCAGGCCGAGGGCCGGATGCTCGGCCCGACGTACCGGTGGAGAAGGGACCGACACCCCGTCCCGCTCATCCGTCCCTCGAACCTGCCTGATCCGTACATGGTCCCTGGGGCAAGTCCTGTACCAAGGACCCATCGCTCGTAGAATCAATCGCTTGCTCGCGGACGACGAAATTCGTCTCTCCTCGTGGCTTCCGTGGCTGGGTAATGAAATGCCCTCTTGAATGGAACGGGGCTCCACCGCATTTTCTGCGGTGTCGGCGTCTTGACAGCGCGCGGCCGCGCCCCGCATGATCCTTCGCCATGGACGCGAACGATCCGGCATCGCTCTCCGTCGTCGAGGCCGCGCGCCGCATCGCGGAGGGCACCCTGTCGCCCACCGCGCTCCTCGAGGCGTGCCTGGAGCGCATCTCGGCGCGCGACGAGACCGTGCGCGCGTGGGTGGCGGTGGACGAGACGGGCGCGCGCGCGACCGCGCGCGAGCGGACCGAGGAGGCGCGCGCGGGCCGCCCACGCGGACCGCTGCACGGGATCCCGGTCGCCATCAAGGACATCTTCCACGTGGCGGGCACGACCACGACCTGCGGGGCGGCGCCCGCCTTCCACACCACCGCGACCGCGGACGCCGCGGCGGTCGCGCGCCTTCGCGCCGCCGGCGCGATCGTGCTCGGCAAGGCGCACACCACCGAGTTCGCCTACTTCGAGCCGGGTCCCACGCGCAACCCGTGGAATCCCGCGCACACGCCCGGCGGCTCGTCCTCCGGCTCGGCGGCGGCGGTGGCCGCCCGCATGGTCCCGCTCGCCCTCGGCACTCAGACGGTGGGCTCGGTGCTGCGGCCCGCGGCCTACTGCGGCGTGGTCGGCTTCAAGGGCACCTACGACCTGATCCCGACCGACGGGGTGGTCCCGCTCGCCTGGAGCTTCGATCACGTCGGGATCTTCGCGCGCCGGGTCGCCGACGTGGCCCTCGCCCTCGACGTGCTGGCCGCGCGCGCGCCGGGCGTCTCCGCGATCCGGCCGCCGCGCCTGGCGGTGGCCCCGGAGCTGCTCGAGCGCGCCACTCCCGAGGTCGCGGCCCTGATCCGCGCGACCGCGGAGCGCTTCGTGCGGGCGGGCGCGCGCGTGAGTGAGGTGACCCTGCCCGCCTCCTTCGCGGACGTGCACGCGGCGGGCCGCTCGGTGCTCGAGGTGGAAGCGGCCGCGTACCACGAGGAGCTGTACCGGGTGCACGCCGCGCAGTATCGCCCGCGGACCCGCGAGCTGATCGCGGCCGGTCTCAGTCGTCCCGCGGTCGCCTACGCGCGCGCCCAGCGGGCGCGCCTCGCGTTCCGCCGCGACGTGATGCCGCTGCTCGCCGCGCACGACGCCCTGCTCTCGCCGACCGCGCCGTCGCCCGCGCCGGAAGGACTCGCGACGGGCGACCCGTGGTTCTGCGCGCCGTGGAGCTTCGCGGGCGTTCCCGCGATCTCGCTGCCGATCGGCGTCTCGCCGCTCGGCCTTCCGCACGCGATCCAACTCGTCGGCGCGATCGACGAGGACGCGGCGATTCTCGCGGTGGCCGCATGGTGCGAGCGCGTGGTAGACTTTGAACTCTCGCCATCGCGGTGATGGTGATGGTTCGCGGTGCCCACGGCGCAAGCATTGCATAGAGGAACGTCCGGCCCGATCGGACGGTTGATCAGGCAGTGGCAGACTCCGACAGCCGCTCTTCACTGAGGCGTTTTCTCTCGGCGTCCCGGTCTGCCTCGCGGTCCGGCCTCGCGCCCGCGCGGCCCGCGCTGGCGACCGCGATCGGCAGCGACGTGCTACCGGGCGCGGCGGCGACCGCGCCGTGGCGGGCGCGCCTGCGCGACCTCGTGGTGCGCCGCTCGCTGCTCCTCTCCGTCGTCGCCCTCGCGCTCCTCCTGCTCGGGCTCGTCGAGATCCGCACCTCCGCGCTGCAGGCCCTGGTGCTCTCGCAGGTCGCCCGCGTGCTGACCTATCGCGTGGCGCCCGGGCCGAGCCCGTCGGTGGCGTTCCCACGCTCGGGCCCCTACGACGTGCGGCTCGGCTACACGCGGGTGCCCGAGTTCGTCGATCGGCTGGGCCCCGGCGGCTACCGCGTCGAGCAGCAGGCCCGGCTCTCCTCGGGGCTGACGCTCCTCGCCGGGTGGGGCCTCTACCCGCCGTATCACGAGAAGAGCCGCGCCGGGCTCGAGGTGCTGGACCGCGAGGGACATCCGCTCTACGCCACGCGCTATCCGGAGCAGGTCTACGATCGCTTCGACGCGGTGCCGCCCCTCCTGATCAACACGCTGCTGTTCATCGAGAACCGCGAGCTGCTCGACGCCGCCCAGCCGTACCGCAACCCGGTGGTGGACTGGCGGCGGCTCGCCAAGGCGATCGGGGTGGAGACGCTCGGCCGCCTCCATCGCGACCGGCACTCCATCGGGGCGAGCACCCTGCCCACCCAGCTCGAGAAGCTTCGCCACTCCCCCGAGGGCCGCACCCGGGCGGCGGGCGACAAGCTGCGCCAGATGATCTCGGCGAGCCTGCGCGCCTACCAGGGCGGCGCGG
>DATFAJ010000232.1:0-6816 GCA_035254745.1 Candidatus Methylomirabilota bacterium
ATCTCCTCCCACCGCTGCGCGCGCGAGAGCACCGCCAGCTCCGCGGCGAGCCCGCCCAGCCCGTGCACCTCGAAGGCGGCCCGGTAGCCCGGGGTCGAGGCGTAGAACGCGACCCGGGCCCGCACGTCGCGCACGCGCTGCGCGAGCGTCGCCTCGTCCGGGGCCGCGCACACCAGCGGCTTCATGGCCACCGCGAGCCGCGGGTCGCGCCCGGCCGCGGCCGCGCCCGCGCGCATCGCGGGCAGCATGACGTCCCGGATGTAGCGCGGGGTGCACACCGGATGCGGCCGCAGCCCGTCCGCCACCTCGCCCGCGACCCGGCACATCGTCGGGTTCACCGCGGCCAGATGGATCGGGATGTCCGGGTGCGCGATCGGACCCGGATCGAACAGCGGCACCATCAGGCTCAGGGTGTAGTGCGCGCTCTCGAACGCGAGCGGCGTCCGCTCCTGCCAGGCGCGCCACACCGCGCGCACCGCCCGCACGTAGTCGCGCATCCACGGCCCCGGCGGCCGGTAGGCCAGGCCGAAGCGCCGCGTGATGTGGCCGCGCACCTGGCTGCCCAGGCCCAGCACGAAGCGGCCGCCCGAGAGCTTCTGGATGCTCCACGCCGACATCGCGGTGATGGTGGGGCTGCGCGGGAAGGCCATCGCCACCGCGGTGGTGAGCCGGAGGCGCGTGCTGCCCGCGGCGGCCAGCGCCATCACCACGTAGGGATCGACCTTCGTCTCCTCCACCGCGAGGCCGTCGTAGCCGAGCGCCTCGACCAGGCGCGCGTCCTCCATCACCCGGCCCAGGTCGAGCGGGACCTCCGCCGCGCGCAGGCCGGGGTCGAGCTTGCCGAGGGGCAGCAGCGTCTCGACGCGCATCGACGGCCATGCTAGCGGATGCATTTCCACCTGACAACGGGCGCGCGAGGGTTTATCGTAGCCGCCGTGATCTCGGTCTTCGCCCTCTGCAGCGGCTACCTCGAGCTGGACCGCGCCAGCATGCTGGACGATCTTCCCGCCGGCCAGCCGTGGACGGTGCCGGTGATGAGCTTCCTGGTCGTGCACCCGCGCGGCCGGCTCCTCTTCGACACCGGCGTCCACTGCCAGACCCGCGTCGATCCGATCGGGCGCATGGGCCCCGAGCGGGCCAAGCGGCTCGTCGACAAGTCGAAGGCCGGCGAGGACGTCGTCCCCCAGCTCGCGCTCCTCGGCCTCGGGCCGGACGACGTCCGCTACGTGGTGAACTCGCACCTGCACTTCGACCACTGCGGGGGCAACGAGTTCTTCCCCCGCTCGACCTTCCTCGTGCAGAAGGCGGAGATGGAGGCGGCGCGCCGGCCCGGCTTCGCCCCCGGCTACAATCCGAGCCCGCTCGACTTCGATCATCCTCTCGACTACCGCCTGGTCGACGGTGAGCACGACGTGTGGGGCGACGGCAGCGTGATCCTGTTCCCCACCTTCGGTCACACGCCCGGGCACCAGTCCCTGCGCGTGCGCGCCGGCAAGGGGCGGGACCTGGTGTGCGCGGCCGACGCCTGCTACACGCGGGAGAACATGGATCGCGACGTGCTCCCGCGCATCCTGTGGAACGGGCCGACCATGCGCGAGTCGCTCGCCACGCTGCGCCGCCTGCGCGACCAGGCCGGGGCCACCGTCTTCTACGGCCACGACCCCGAGCAGTGGCGCGCCACGCCACACGCCCCCGCCGCCGTCGTCTAGCCGCGACCGCCGTGCTCACGACGCTCCTCGACGGCCTGACCTTCACCGAAGGGCCGCGCTGGCACGACGGCCGCCTCTGGTTCTCCGACTTCTACACCCAGTGCGTCCTCGCGGTGACTCCGGAGGGCCGCCTCGACACGATCCTCGAGATCCCCGAGCGGCCCTCCGGTCTCGGGTGGCTGCCCGATGGAACCCTGCTCGTCGTCTCCATGCTCGACCGGCGCCTCCTGCGCGTGGAGGGGGGCAAGCCCCGCCTCCACGCCGACCTGGCGTCGATCGCCACCGGCCCCTGCAACGACATGGCGGTGGACGCGCGGGGCCGCGCCTACGTCGGCAACTTCGGCTTCGACCGCCACCGGGGCGAAGCGCCCCGCGCGGCCGTCCTCGCGCGCGTCGATCCCGACGGCACCGTCACGCGGGCGGCCGAGGGCCTGGAGTTCCCGAACGGCACCGTGATCACCCCCGACGGTCGGACCCTGGTCGTGGCCGAGACCATGGGGCAGCGGCTCACCGCCTTCGACGTGGCCGCGGACGGCGCGCTGACGAGGCGTCGCGTCTGGGCCGCGCTCGACGGCGTGTTCCCCGACGGTGTCTGCCTCGACGCCGAGGGCGCGATCTGGGTCAGCGACGCGCGCGGCCCCGATCTCCTGCGCGTCCGCGAGGGCGGCGCGATCGAGCGGCGCATCCCGACCGGGCCCGGACGCCACGCCTTCGCCTGCATGCTGGGCGGCGCCGACCGCCGCACCCTCTACGTCTGCACCTGCACCGGCAGCGGGCCGGCGGTGGCCGACAAGCGCGACGGCCGCATCGAGACCGTCCGCGTGGACGTGCCCGGCGCGGGCCTCCCCTGACCGACCGACGAAAGGCATCCCCATGAGCGCAGCGACGACGCGACCCGAGGACGACCTGGGACTGGCCGGACGGACGGCGATCGTCACCGGCGGCGGGGCGGCCGGCGACGGCATCGGCAACGGGCGCGCCGCCTGCATCCTGCTCGCGCGCAGCGGGACCAGCGTCCTGGTCGTCGACCGCGACGAGGGCCTCGCCAAGCGCACGGTGGAGATGATCACCGGGGAAGGCGGCACGGCCTCCGCCCTCGCGGTGGACGTCACCGACGAGGCGCAGTGCGCGAGCATGGCGCGCGAGGCGGTCGCCCGCTACGGCCGGCTCGACTTCCTGATCAACAACGTGGGCATCGGCAGCAAGGGCAGCGTGGTGGAGGAGAAGCCCGAGACCTGGCGCCGGGTCATGCAGGTCAACGTCGAGACCATGTTCCTCGCCTCCAAGGCCGCGATCCCCGAGATGATCCGCACCGCCCAGGGCGGGGCCATCGTCAACATCTCGTCGATCTCGGCGCTGCGTCCGCGCGGGCTCACCACCTACTCCGCGTCCAAGGGGGCGGTGATCGCGCTCAGCCGGGCGATGGCGGTGGACCACGGCCCCGACGGCATCCGCGTCAACTGCATCGCCCCCGGCCCGATGTACACCCCGATGGTGTACGCGCGCGGCATGACCCCCGCGGCCCGCGACCAGCGGCGGCGCGCCTCCGTGCTCGCGCGCGAGGGCACCGGCTGGGACATCGGCCAGGCCGCGCGCTTCCTGCTGTCGGGCCACGCCCGCTACATCACCGGCCAGCTCCTGGTGGTGGACGGCGGCGCCACCCTGGTCGGCCCCGCCCGCGAATCCCAGACCGAGCACTGATCCCGCACCATTCATGAACGGACCGCGCGTGAGGCGGACGGGTCCTGTCGCCGTGGGGGGCCGCCGGGCAGCCGGCTCCGTCACCCGCTCGCCGGACTCGCCGCTCTTCGAGCGGCGCACCGGACTCGGGGGGCCCACTGCGCTCGTCTGCCCGGCGGCCCCCCACGGCGCCACCCGTCCGGTCACGGTCGAGGCGGTTCATGAATCGTCCGGGTTGGACCTTTGACCTCTAAGGAGGAGACGATGCGCTTCGGCATGTTCACCAGCATGGGCAACCAGACGTGGCCCGGCGTCCTCGAGCTGTGGCAGCACGCGGAGCGGACCGGCTGGGACGTGGCCTGCGTCACCGACCACTTCATGCCGAACACCAAGGAGCGCGAGGGCGCGATGCTCGAGGGCTGGAGCACGCTCACCGCGCTGGCCGCGCTGGTGCCGCGCCTGCAGGTCGGCACCATCGTGCTCGGCAACACCTACCGCCATCCCGCGGTGGTGGCCAAGATGGCGGCCCAGGTCGACATCATCTCGGGCGGGCGGCTCCTGCTGGGCCTGGGCGCGGGCTGGCAAGAGAACGAGCACGAGGCCTACGGCATCCCCTTCTACACGATGCGCGAGCGCCTCGAGCGGCTCGACGAGGCCTGCCAGGTGCTCAAGGCGCTGTGGACGCAGGACCGCAGCACGTTCAAGGGCCGCTACTACACGCTCTCCGACGCCCCGCTCCAGCCGAAGGCGGTGCGGAAGCCCCACCCCGAGCTGATGATCGGCGGCGGGGGCGAGAAGGTGACGCTGCGCACGGTGGCCCGGTACGCGGATCACTGGAACGTCTGGGGCGGCCCCAAGGTCCTCGCCCACAAGGGCCGCGTCCTCGACGAGCACTGCGCGGCGGTGGGCCGCGATCCGAAGACCATCCGCCGATCGGCCAACATGGCGCTGCTCATCACCGACAAGAAGGCCGAGGCCGACAGCCTGGCCGAGACGCTCGGCGCCCGCATGGGCCGGCACGCGGCCGACGCGCGCGACACCTGCCTGGCCGGCTCGCTCGAGCAGATCCGCGAGACCCTCGCCGAGCTCCGGGCGGCCCGGGTCGACACCCTGTTCATCCCGACGCTCTTCCGCCCGCTGCCCGAGCTGCGCCGGGATCTCGACCGCCTGATCGGGGAGCTCGCGCCCGCCTTCCGCTGAGCCTTCGCGGGTAGGCTGACGGCGGCCGGCGAGGCATACTGAGGGGCGTGACCCGCCGTCGCCTCTGGATCACGCTCGGCGTCGCCGTCCTCGGCGGCGTCGTGCTGTCCGCCGCCGCGCTCTGGATCGCCCTGCCGAGCCTCGCGCGCTGGGTGCTCGTCCGGCAGGTGGAGGCCCAGACCGGCCGGCGCCTGACCATAGCCGGGTTCGACCTCGACGTCCGCGGCGGCCACCTGCGGATCGACGGCTTCCGCCTCGACGACCGCGAGCCGGGCCCGCCGCTGGCCGAGTTCGACCGCCTCGACGTGCGCTTCCGCCCGGCCGGCCTGCTGCGCGGGCACGTGGATTTGGAGGACGTGACGCTCACCGCGCCGCGCGTGCACGTCGTCCGCACCGGCCGCGGCGTGCTCAACATCTCGGACCTGCTGGGGCCGTCGCGGTCGAGATCGGGCGGCGCCCGGTTCACCCTCGGCCGGCTGGCCCTCACCGGCGGCACCGTCCTCTTCGAGGACCGGACGCTCACGCCGCCGCGCACGTGGCGGGCCGAGGCGCTCACCGTCGACGCGGCCGCGCTGTCCACCGTGAGCCCGGAGGCGCGCGGCAGCGTCCGCCTGACCACCACGGTGGCCGGCGCGCCCCTCGCGGTCGAGGCCTCCGGCGTGCGCCTCTCACCCCTCTCGGGGCGCGCGCGCGTCACCCTCCGCGACGTGGACGCCACGCTCGCCAATCTGTATCTCCCGCCCGACACCGCGGTGGTGCTGGAGAAGGCGGTGGTCGGCGCGGCGGTGGACGCCACCCTCGACGCGCAGGGCGGGGTGGGCGTGGACGGGCAGGCGCAGATCGACGGCCTGACGGTGCGGCGCCGCGGCGTCGACGCCTCCCTCGTCACCGTGCCCCGCCTCGCCTTCGCGCTCGCCAGCGCGAAGGCGCCCGACGGGCATCTGCTCGGGCGCGTGGAGATGACCGGGCGCGCCACCGTCTTCGACCCGCGCCCGGGCAAGTCGAACCGCTTCGAGATCGAGCGCATCCGGCTCGTGGCCGACGGCCTCGACGCGACCGGCCGCGCCCCGGCGGCGGTCGTCCTGACCGCGGGCCTGCCGGGAGGCGGCGTCCTCGACGTCCGCGGCACCGCCACCCTCGCCCCCGCCGGGGCGGCGCTGCGCACGCGCGTGAGCCGCGTGGACCTGGCCTTCTGGACGCCCTACTTCTCCCTCCCGCTCGACGTCTCGGGCATGGCCGAGACCGAGCTGACGCTGGACGCGACCCCCGCGGGCGCGCGGGTGCGCGGCCGCGCCACCCTCGCTGCGGCCACCGTCTCGGACGACGGCCGTCGCCTCGCCGCCGCCGATCGGGTGGAGCTGGCCGGGCTGGACCTGCAATGGCCGAAGGCGCGCGTGGAACGGGTGCGGCTCGCGCGCCCGCGTGCCCGCATCGGCCGCGACCGCGAGGGCCGCCTGAGCGTCATCGAGGTGGTCGAGTCGCTCAAGCGCCCGGCGTCCGCGACCGCCGCGGCGACGCCCCCTCCCGCCGCGAAGCCCGCGCTGCCGCCCGACTTCTCGATCGAGGTCGGGGAGGTGGCGGTGGAGGACGGCCGGCTGCGGCTCGACGACGCGGCGGTGGAGCCGGCCGCGCGGTTCCGTCTGGCCCCGATCCGTCTCACCGCGCGCGACCTCGCCTGGCCGAGCCGCGGTCCCGCGACGCTACAGCTCAGCGTGGCCGCTCCCGAGGCCGGGACGATCGAGACGCAGGGCACCCTCACCCTCGATCCGCTCGGCTTCGACCTGCATACCCGCGTGGCCGGCGTCGCGCTCGCTCCGTACCGGCCGTACATCCCTGTGGCCGCGCGGCTCACGGGCCGGCTCGAGGCCGACGTCACCACCAAGGGCACCCTCGGCGCCAAGCCCCAGATCGCCGCGCGTGGCAACGCCGCGCTCTCGGACATGGCCTTCACCGACGGCGGCCGAGACTTCCTCACCGTCGGCCGCCTCGAGATGACCGGACTCGACTATGCGTGGCCCGCCACCGCCACGATCGAGCGCGTGCACATGCGGAAGTCGTGGGTGCGGCTCGAGCGCCGCCCGGACGGATCGCTGCCGCTCGCCGACATGCTCACCACCGCGCGCCAGGCTCCCCGTGGCCCCGCGGCGCCCGCGCCGGCGCCCGGCCCCGCGCCCGCGGTGAGCGTGGCGGTGCGCGAGGTCCTGTTCGAGGACGGGGCGGCCAGCGT
>DATFAJ010000233.1:0-2923 GCA_035254745.1 Candidatus Methylomirabilota bacterium
GGTCTCCCACCTGCTCGACGTGCTGGCCGACGCCAACGCGTCGCTGCTGCGGCCCATGGGCGTCTACCTCGACGCCTCGGCGAACGAGGCGGCCGCGGCCGCCCTGCTCGGCGCGTCCATCAACTATCCGATGCGCGGCGCGGTGACCTGGAAGTCCATCGTGGGCACCAACGTGGCCGCGGACGCGCTGTCGAACCTGGCCTCGGCCGGGGTGATCGGGGGCGCGCTCATCGTGGTCGGGGAGGACTACGGGGCGGGCGCCAGCGTGATCCAGGAGCGCACGCACTCCTTCGCGCTCAAGTCGTCGCTGATCCTCATCGATCCGCAGCCCACGCTGCAGAACCTGGCCCGCATGGTGGAGGAGGGCTTCGGCATCTCCGAGGCTTCCAATCTTCCCACCGTCATCAGTCTCCGGATCCGGGCCGCCCACATGCGCGGGAGCATGGTCTGCCGCGACAACGTCCGCCCGGCGGTGGGCATGAACTCGCCGCTCGAGCGCCACTCCTTCGACTACTCGCGCCTGAGCCACCCGCCGTCGACCTACGCGCAGGAGGCGCAGAAGTTCGAGCGGCGCCTGCCCGCGGCCCGGCGCTACGTCGTGGAGCGCGGGCTCAACGAGGTGCGGCCGGGCGAGGACAAGCGGCTCGGCATCATCCTGCAGGGCGGCCTCACCCCGACCGCGCTGCGGGCGCTCGAGCTGCTGGGCGCGGCCGACGCCTACGGCCGGAGCCGGATCCCGATGCTGGTGCTGAACGTGATCCATCCCCTCGTGCCGGACCAGCTGCTGGGCTTCCTCGAGGGCAAGGAGCGCGTGCTGGTGCTGGAAGAGGGCATGCCGAGCTTCATCGAGCAGGAGCTGAAGGCGCTCGCCTACGATCACGGGCTCACCACGCGCATCCACGGCAAGGACGTGGTGGCGGCGCAGGGCGAGTACGTGCCCGAGGTGGTGCTGGCCGCGCTCGGGCGCTTCCTGGGGGGCGACGCGGAGCGGCGGCGC
This sequence comes from Candidatus Methylomirabilota bacterium, assembly GCA_035254745.1. Taxonomy (GTDB): domain Bacteria; phylum Methylomirabilota; class Methylomirabilia; order Rokubacteriales; family CSP1-6; genus CAMLFJ01. Next base: position 998 of record DATFAJ010000233.1, read on the forward strand.
GAGGCCCTCACCGCGCACGTGGGGCAGGGGCGGGCGCTGCTGGGGACGCCCTTGCCCAAGCGGCCGCCCGCCTTCTGCACCGGCTGCCCGGAGCGCCCGGTGTTCAGCGCGCTCAAGATCGCGCAGCGCGAGCTGGGCGAGACCCACGTGGCCGCCGACATCGGCTGCCACGCCTTCGCGACCCTGCCGCCGTTCAACCAGGGCAACACCATCCTGGGCTACGGCATGAGCGTGGCGTCCGCGAGCGCGGTGGCGCCCAGCTTCGACAAGCGCGTCATCTCGATCCTGGGCGACGGCGGCTTCTGGCACTCGGGTCTCACCGCCGGGGTGGCCAACGCGGTCTTCAACAAGCAGGACTCGATCGTGGTGGTGCTGGAGAACTTCTACACCTCGGCCACCGGCCAGCAGGCCAACCCGTCGTCGGGCAAGAACCCGCGGGGCGACGCGGTCAAGATGTCGATCGCCGAGACCATCCGCAGCCTGGGAGTCTCCTGGATCAAGACCGTGAACCCGTACCGCGTCGGCGACACCCTGAAGGTGGTCAAGGAGGCGATGACCACCGCGGCGGGCGGGCTCAAGGTGATCATCGCGCGCGCCGAGTGCCAGCTCGAGCGCCAGCGCCGCGTGAGGCCCGAGACCGCCGCGCGCCTCAAGGCGGGCGGGCGGGTGGACGTGCCGCGCTTCGGGGTCGATCCCGACGTGTGCACCGGCGACAAGTCGTGCATGCGCTTCAACGGCTGCCCGTCGCTCACCCTCAAGGACAATCCGGATCCGCTGCGGGACGACCCGGTGGCGCACGTGGACAGTAGCTGCGTCGGCTGCGGGCTCTGCGGGGAGGTGGCGCACGCCGCGGTGCTCTGCCCGTCGTTCTACGAGGCGCGCGTCGTCCACAACCCGGGCGGCTGGGCCCGGGGGGTCGCGGCCGCGCGGCGTCGCGTGATCGGCTGGCTCCAGCCGGCGTGATGACGGCCCCCCGCCCGGTCTCGATCCTGATCGCGGCCCTCGGCGGGCAGGGCGGCGGCGTGCTCACCGAGTGGATCGTCGGGGCCGCCGCCCACGCGGGCTATCCGGCCCAGGCGACCTCGATCCCGGGGGTGGCCCAGCGCACCGGGGCCACCACCTACTACGTCGAGGTCTTTCCGGAGCGCGTGGAGCCGGGCGGCGCCGAGCCGGTCTTCTCGCTCTATCCCACGCCCGGCGACGTGGACGTGATCATCGCCTCGGAGCTGCTCGAGGCGGGCCGCACCATCGAGATGGACTACGCCTCCCCGGGCCGGACCACCGTGATCGCGAGCACGCACCGGCTCTTCTCGATCGCCGAGAAGTCGGCCCCCGGCGACGGGGTGTTCCCGCGCGAGGCCCTCGAGGCCGCGGCCCGCCGGCTCGCCCGGCGCTTCATCGGCTTCGACGCGCTCGGGCTCGCGCGCCAGCACCAGAGCGAGGTCAACGCGCTGCTGCTCGGCGCCCTCGCGGCCAGCGAGGCGGTGCCCATGACCGCGGCCGACTTCGAGGCGGCGATCCGCGAGGGCGGCGTCGCGGTGGAGCGCAACGTGCGCGGCCTCAAGGCCGGTGTGGAGCTGGTGGCCGCCGGCCTCCCGACCGAGGGCGCGGGATCGCCCGAGCGTCCGTGGGCCGAGGTCCGCGCCGCGCGGACCGCCGCCCTCGGCGGTCGCGGGCCCGCCTTCACCGCCCTGGTCGCGCGGGTGGAGGAAGAGTTCCCGGCCGCGCTCCACCCCGTGCTGGGAGAGGCCGTCGCACGGCTGATCGACTATCAGGATCGGCGCTACGCGGAGCTCTTCCTCGAGCGCGTGCGACGCGTGCGAGCGCTCGACCCCGGCCTCCGCCTCACCCGGGTCTTCGCGCGACGGCTCGCGGTGTGGATGACCTACGAGGACGCGATCCGGGTGGCCGACCTCAAGACGCGGC
>DATFAJ010000234.1:0-2466 GCA_035254745.1 Candidatus Methylomirabilota bacterium
GCCCGTAGCTTGGTCACGAGCGAGGAGAGGTCGGCGGCCTGCGCCGAGTAGCCCTCCTTGAGGACGATCTGCATGCCCACCTTCTTGGCCTCGGATTCGTTGGACGCGGCCACGCCCGCCCCGTAGGGCCCGTCCTCGTAGATGATGGCGGCGCGGACGTCCTTGGACGCCTTCTTCAGCTTCTCCTGCGCGTAGTGCGCGATGTAGTCCACGGTCCCGGCGCCGAAGAGGCTGCCGTTGGCCTGGGGCCGGAAGGTGTACTGGAGGTTCCGGTCCTTGACCACCGCGTCGGCGATCGCGGTGGTGATCCACAGGAACTTCTTCTGCTTGTCGACGCGCTCCGCGATCGGCACCGCGTGGGCGCTCGAGTAGATGCCGGCCAGGATGTCGACCTTCTCCACGTTGAGCAGGCGCTCCGCCTCGTTGATCGCCACGTCGGCCTTGGACTGGCTGTCGCCGTCCACCTGGACGATCTTGTACTTGCCGAGCACGCCGCCCTTCTCGTTGACGTAGTCGATGATCATCTTGGCCCCGCGCCAGGAGTTCAGCGAGCCGGCGGCCGAGAAGGGCCCCGAGTGATCGTAGAGCGTGCCGATCTTGATGGTCTGGGCCTGCGCCATCGCGGAGGCCGCGGACAGGGCGAGCAGCGCGATCGCGACGAGCGGGGTCAGGGCCGAGAGAATGCGCGGAGACCTCATGGTCTGCCTCCTGGTGGAATGGCGTCCGTGAGTCGAGTCCCGAGGGTACGCGGCGAGAAAGGTGGCCAACCGTATCACGCGCGCCGCGGCCGGGTCAATGTTCGGAGCCGTCCCCCGGGGCGGCCGGCTCGCGCCGGGCGCGCACGAGCCACTCGAGCCCGCGCCGGCGCTCGGCCGAGCGGGGCGGCGGCCCGGCCTCGAGCACCGTGAAGCGCCCGGCCAGGGCCCGCTCGATGTCGCCGCGCGACACCGGGAACGGCGGGCCGTCGGTGCCGTCGCGGAGCGGGAAGAAGCAGGCGAGCAGGAGGCCGCCGGGCCGCAGGATGGCGTGCAGCACGCGCGCGTACTCGTCGCGCCGGTCCGGGTCGATGGCGCAGAAGCACGTGTACTCCCAGACCCCGTCGAAGACGCCCGCGTGGTCGCGCGGCAGGGTGAAGACGTCGCGCTGCTCGACCGTCAGCTCGACCGCCTCGGCGACGGCGAGGCGGCGCGCCTCCGCCACCGCGGCCTCCGAGAAATCGAACGCGGTGACGCGGTAGCCGCGCCGGGCCAGGAGCCGCGCGTCGTGGCCGCGCCCGGCACCCGGGACCGCGACGCGGGCGAGGGCGGCCGCGTTCCGGGGGGGCAGCTGGCGGCCGTCTACTTCTGCAAGGCTCTTCATCTGCGGGGGCCCAGACATGGCCCCCGCACTCCCCCAGTCGGCGGACAACCCGCTTCGCTCGCCTCCGGGCTCGAACCGGCCTCCCCCATCGAGCCAGTCGACCAGCGGCGGGGCGGGCTCGCCGAGGTCCCAGCCGTCCTGGCCCTCCGCGTAGAGGCCGTCCCAGAACCCGGCGGTGCTTACCGGTGGGCGAGGCGGCTCCACTCGAGCCCCTGGAAGTCGGGGATGGTTCGCTCCGCGCCCGCCTCGAGCAGCTCGGCGTCGCTGTGCGCGGTGGTGACCCCGATGACCCGCATGCGCGCGGCGCGCGCGGCCTGCACCCCCACGAGCGCGTCCTCGAAGACGACGCAGCGCCCGGCCGACACCCGCAGGCGGCGCGCCGCCTGCGTCCAGACCTCCGGATCCGGCTTGCCCAGCATCACGTCGTCGGAGGTGACCATCACGTCGAAGAAGCGCAGGAGGCCCAGGTCGTCGAGCAGCCGCTCGGCGTCCCAGCGCGACGCCGAGGTGCCGACCGCCCGCGGCACGTCGAGCCGCACGAGCGCCTCCAGGAACTCCCGGACGCCCGGCACCGGATCGAGCCCGGTCTGGGCGCGCTCCTGGTAGAGGTCGCGCTTGCGGCGGGCCAGCTGCCGCGCCTCCGCCCCGCTCACGCGTCGGCCGAGCAGGAGCGGGATCGCCTCCTCGCTGGGCCGTCCGATCGTGAGTCGCCAGTGCTCGGGATCGGCGGGCTCGGCGCCCAGCTCGTCGAGCAGCATCCGCCACGCGTGCCGATGGTGCGCCCCGCTGTCGATCAGCACCCCATCCATGTCGAAGATCGCCGCGCTAGTCACACGCCGATCCACGTCGTCGCGGCCCGGATGTCCGCAGCCCGGGGGAGTGGGGCCAGAAGCAGTAAACGGTTGTCCGCCATCTGGGGGAGTGCGGGGGCCATGCCTGGGCCCCCGCAGCTGAAAAGCTCAAAGAACTAAGCGGTCGACCGCGAGACGACCCCTCACCCTGGCCCTCTCCCCAGAGGCGAGAGGAAAGCGAAGAACGGATCACCTCAAGCGATATAGCGGCGCGAGCAGGTGGAAGGTCTCCCGCGCGGCGCGCGCGTACTCGCGC
>DATFAJ010000235.1:0-9279 GCA_035254745.1 Candidatus Methylomirabilota bacterium
GGTCTCCATGTTCTTGACGCAGGCCAGCTCGCAGCTGGTGGGCTCGAGCCCGAACGGACAGCGGTAGCAGTAGGGCGGGGCCACGTGGACGAAGTCGTTGCCGGCGAGCGGCTCGAACTTCGCCTTGCGGTCACCCATGCCGCCGGCCGCGAGGGTCGCGAGGGTGGTGCCGTGATACGCGTAGTACCGGCTGATCGCCTTGTAGCGGTTCTGCTGCGGGTACTCCTGCCGACCGTACTGCCGCGCGAACTTGAACGCGGCCTCGTTGGCCTCCGAGCCCGAGCTCACGAAGTAGACGTGGTTGTCGCCGCCCAGGAGCCCGTTCACCTTCTCGGCGAGCGCGGCCGCGGGCCGGTTCATGGCGGTGTGCGGGTAGTACGAGAGCTGGCGCATCTGGTCGGCGGCGATCTCGGCCAGCTCGGTGCGCCCGTAGCCGATGTTCACACACCAGAGCCCGGCCATGCCGTCCAGGTACTCGCGCCCGTCGGCGTCGACCACCGTGGAGTCCTTCGCCGAGACGATGACGAGCTGCTGCTGCTCGAGCTGTCGGTGGGGCACGATCGGGTGGATGACGTTGGCCAGGTCTTGCCGGACCAGGGAGGATCGGTCGGGGGCGGGCCGCTCGGGTGCGTTCGGCATCGAGGTCTCCTGTCTTGCTCCGGGCTAGCGGGAGGCGCCCTCGCGCTCGAGGCCGGGGCGCGCGAGGCGGAGCGGCTCGACGGGCGTGGGCGCGGTGGCGGGGACGCGGGGCGCGTAGAACGAGGCCTCGTGCGCGCCGCGGAGGCACTGGCGGGTGAACTCGATCAGGTGGTGGCTCACCACCGCGGCCTGGATCAGCTCCTCGATCTGACCGCGGCGCAGCGCGGTGCCGGCCACCCGCCAGAACGTCCGCCGGTAGTCCCCGCGCACCCCGATGCGCCAGACGATGCGCCCGAGCAGGGCGAGGCCCGAGACCACGTTGCGCCGCGAGGCGCGCCGCGGGTTGCGGGGATAGGCCGGGCGCCGGGCGAAGGTGTGGGTCAGGTTGTGGGCGAAGCGGCGGTAGATGGCCTCGGGCGCGTAGGCGGCGCCGATCGCGCGGCGCCACATGCCGATCACGGTCTCCTCGGGCAGCCGGAACACCACGTTGGACTCGCGGCCGCCGTCGGAGCGGATGCGGCCGGCGGCGGCGAGCCGGTCCCAGAGCGGGGTCCGGGGCAGCGCGTAGAGGATGTTGATCGTGAGCATCGGGATCTGGGAGGCCTCGATGAACTCGATCACGTGGTCCGCGGTCGCGGGCGTGTCGGTGTCGAGGCCCAGGATGATGCCGGAGACCACCTCGAGGCCGTAGTCGTTGAGCTTCCGCACCGCATCGAGGATGGGCATGCGGAGATTCTGGTCCTTGGACATCGAGCGGAGCGCGTCCGGCTCCGGGGTCTCGATGCCGCAGAACACCACCTGGAAGCCGGCGTCGCGCATGAGGGCGAGGACCCGCTCGTTCTTGGCGATGTTCAGGGTGGCCTCGCAGGCGAAGCGCACCGGGAAGCGGTTGCGCCGCTGCCAGGCGACCAGGTGGGGCAGCAGGTCCAGCGCCGCCTTCTGGTTGGCGATGAAGTTGTCGTCGACGAAGTAGATCGCGAGCGCCCCGCCCGCGACGAGCGCGTCGAGCTCGGCCAGCACCTGCTCCGGGGTCTTGAGGCGCGGATTGCGCCCGTAGAGGGCCGGGATGTCGCAGAACTCGCACGTGTACGGGCAGCCGCTCGAGAACTGGATGCTCGAGATGAAGTACTGGGGCAGCCGGATCAGGTGGTAGGCCGGGAGCGGGAAGTCGGTGAGCGGCAGCCGCGTCCCGGTGTCGAAGCGGAGCTGCCCGGCCGGGCGGCCCGCGTGCTCGTCGAGCCACCGGATGATGGCGTCGGTCGAGTCCCCCATCTCGCCCACCTGGATGAGGTCGGCTTCCGGGTAGTGCTCGGGACAGCCGGAGACCGACGGCCCGCCCAGCACCACCGGCTTCCCGGCGCGGTGGGCACGCGCGATCGCGTCCTCGATGAACGGGCGCTGCACGTGCATGCCGGAGAGGAACACCGCGTCCGCCCACGCCAGGTCGTCGGCGGTGGCCGGCCGCGAGTTCTCGTCCACGAAGCGCACCTCCCACGACTCGGGCAGGTAGGCCGCGACCACCAGCAGGCCCTGCGGCGGCATGAAGGCCCGGATGCGGCCGCCGAAGAGCGGGTACGAGTAGTGGAAGGTTCCGAAGGAGGGCGCGTAGCGCGGCGAGATGCAGAGGATCCGTCGCCGGGCTCGGGGCTCGTAGCGCGTGCGCATGGAAGGGGCGGGTCGCGGGCCGGGAGCGCCGGGTCGGGGCCGGTCAGGCCCCGGCGGTCACGGCGGCCGGCTGCTCGACGTCGAGCGTGGTCACGCGGCGCAGCTCGCGCCGGTACCGCGCGTCGTCGAAGGGCCGCGCGCGGTGCATGGTGGCCCGGTTGTCCCAGATCACGAGGTCGCCCACGCGCCACTGGTGCCGGTACACGAAGCGGGGCTGGGTGGCGTGCTCGATGAGCTCGCGGAGGAGCAGGCGCCCTTCGGGGACCGGCCAGTCGATGACGCGCGAGGCGTGCGAGGCCAGGTAGAGCGAGCGCCGCCCCGAGCGCGGGATGGTCCGCACCAGCGGATGCACCGCACCCTTGAGCGCCTCCTGCTCGTTCTCGGAGAACTCGAAGCCCAGGGTCTGGCGCGAGTAGGCGATCGAGTGGTGCACGCGCAGGCCCTCCAGCCGGGCCTTCTCCCCCTCCGGCAGCGCGTCGTACGCCGCGCGCATGTCGGCGAACTCGGTGTCGGCGTCCACCGGGGGCACCACCTTGGCCGAGAGCATCGAGTAGCGGCCGGGCGGGTCCTGGAAGGAGGCGTCGGTGTGCCAGAGCCGGTTGCCGAGGCCGTACATCCGCCGGCGATTGTCCGACTTCATGATCTCGCCGCTCTCGTCGAGGTTCGAGATGTCGCCGAGCGCCTCGTTGCCGAAGCGGTTCTTCTGGAGCGCGCTGATCCCGAGCTTGGTGTGGAGCCGGCCGTCGAGCCGCTGGGCGAAGTCGAGATGCTCGGCGTCGCTCCAGATCTGGTCGCGGAAGACGAGGACCGCAAACTCGTCCATGCCGCCCCGGATCTGCGCGAGCGTGGCCTCGTCGCGGACCGCCTTGAGCTCGACCGGGCTCACCTCGGCCACGAAGCACGGGTGAAGCTTGCGGAATGTCAGCGTCATTGGCGCCTCCCGGGACAGAATCTAGGCCGGGCGGGCCGGGGAGTCAAGCAAACGGTCGGCCACATGGGGCCCGTCGACAATTCGGCGGGCCCCATGCCAAGATGCCGCGGGAGGAGCCACCATGAAAGTCGGATTCATCGGTCTCGGCATCATGGGCGCCAGCATGGCGTCCAATCTGCAGGCGGCCGGCCACGCGCTCGCGGTGCACGACGTGCGCCGGGCCGCCGCGGCGCCGCACCTCGCCGCGGGGGCGGTGTGGAAGGACACGCCGCGCGCGCTCGCGGAGGACGTCGACGTGGTCTTCACCTCGCTCCCCGGCCCCCCCGAGGTCGAGCAGGTGGCGCTCGGGCCGGACGGGCTGATCCACGGCATGCGCGCGGGCACCGCGCTCTTCGACCTGACCACCAACGCCCCGGCCCTGGTGCGACGGCTGCACGGGCTGTTCGCGGCGCGCGGGGTGCAGGTGCTCGACGCGCCGGTCAGCGGCGGGCCGGTCGGCGCCAAGACGCGGCGGCTCGCGATCTGGGTCGGCGGCGACCGCGCGGTCTTCGACCGGCTGCGCCCGGTGCTCGAGGCGATGGGCGACCAGCCCTACTACGTGGGCCCGATCGGGGCGGGCGCGGTGGCCAAGCTCGTGCACAACTGCGCGAGCTTCACCATCCGCACCGTGCTGGCCGAGGTGTTCAGCATGGGGGTCAAGGCGGGCGTGGCGCCGGAGCTGCTGTGGCAGGCGGTGCGACAGGGGGCCACCGGGCGGCGCCGCACCTTCGACGTGCTGGTCGACAAGTTCCTGCCCGGCGAGTTCGAGCCGCCGTCCTTCGCCCTGCGCCTGGGCCACAAGGACGTCTCGCTCGCGACCGCGCTCGGACGCGAGCACGGCGTGCCGATGCGGCTGGCGAACCTGGCCCTGGAGGAGATCACCGAGGCGCTCAACCGCGGCTGGGGCGACCGCGACTCGAGCAGCTTCATGCTGCTGGAGGAGGAGCGGGCGGGGGTGCAGATCGCGGTGCCGCGCGAGCGGCTGCAGCAGATCCTGGAGCAGGACGGGCGGTGAGCGAGATCGCCCGATGCCTCCAGGGGCGCCGGTAGGCGAGGTCAGCCCTTGAGGCCGCTCAGGCGGACGCCCTCGACGATGCGGCGGTTGGCGACGACGAAGACGACCAGGAGCGGCAGGGCGCTCAGCGCGGCGCCGGCCATGATCGGCCCGTACGACTCGGAGCTGTAGGCGCTCCGCAGCAGGGCCAGCGCCACCGGCAACGGGAACATCTCGGGCTTGTTGACCGCGATGAGCGGCCACAGGAAGTCGTTCCACGCCGAGCGGAACGCGAAGATGGCGAGCGCGGCCAGCACCGGCTGCGAGAGCGGCAGGATGATCCGCGAGAAGACCTGCCACGGACCCGCGCCGTCGATCAGGGCCGCGTCCTCCAGCTCGCGCGGCATCGTGAGGAAGAACTGGCGCAGCAGGAAGACCCCGAACGCGAAGAGCATCGCCGCCTCCGGCACGATCAGGCCCTGGTAGGTGCTGAGCCAGCCGAGCCGCTGGGTGAGCACGTACTGGGGGACGAGCAGCACCGCGTTCGGGATCATCAGGCTGCCGACCAGCACCACGAAGACGGCGTCGCGCCCGGGGAAGCGCATGCGGGCGAGCGGGTACGCGGCCATCGCGCTGGTGACGAGGACGACCAGCACGCTGCCGGTGGCCACCACCAGGCTGTTGACGAAGGCGCGGCCGATGCGCGCGGTGCGCGAGGAGCCGAGGAGCACCTCGTGGTAGTGGGCGAGGGTGGTCGGCCACGGGATCCACTCGGGCGGAAGCCGGATGATGTTCTCGCTCGGCTTGAGCGAGGTCACCACCACCCACGCGATCGGCGAGAGCCAGAGCACGGCCAGGGCGAGCAGGGCCGCGGTCAGCGCCCAGCGCTGCCGGTCGAGAGGCTGGCCCACGCGCGCCATCGCTCAGTACTCGGTGTGGCCGCGCAGCAGACGGAACTGCAGCAGCGAGAAGGCGAGGATGACCGCGAAGAGGACCCACGCCATCGCGGAGGCGGAGCCGAACTGGAAGAAGTTCTGGAACGCGGTCTCGTAGAGGTGCTGGACCACGGTGCGGGTGGCGTCGCCGGGGCCGCCCCCGGTGAGGACGAAGACCTGGCCGAAGAGCTGGAACGAGCCGATGACGTGCGTCACCACCACGAAGAGGAGCACCGGGCGCAGGAGGGGCAGCGTGATCGCCAGGAACGCGCGGACGCCGGAGGCGCCGTCGAGCGCGGCGGCCTCGTAGAGCTCGCGCGGGATGTCCTGGAGCCCGGCCAGATAGACCACCAGGTAGTAGCCGGTCACCCACCACACGGTGGTGAGGATGATGGCCCACATCGCGGTGTGGGGATCGGCGAGCCAGGAGCGCGCGGGCGCCCCGAGCGCGCGCAGGTAGTAGTTGAACGGGCCCACCACCGGGTCGAGCAGCCAGAGCCACGCGAGGCCGACCGTCACCACCGAGAGCGTGAACGGGAAGAAGAAGACGCTCCGCAGCAGGTTCTTCAGGCGGCCGCGGTTGAGGGCCAGGGCCAGGACGAGCGGGACGGCCAGGATCGGAAGCGTGCTGGCCACCGTGTAGAACGCGGTGTTCCAGAGGCTCACCTGGAAGCGGGTGTCCTCCAGGAGCCGCGCGTAGTTCGCGAGCCCGATCCACTGCTGGGTCGGCCGGCCGAGGCGCGCGTTGGTGAAGGAGAGGCGCAGACCCTCCAGGAGCGGGTAGAGACGGTAGACCGCGAAGAGCAGGAGACCCGGCGCCAGGAAGCCGTACGCGACGCGCGTCTGGCGCGACACGCTAGTCGGGCAGCGCGTTGATCTGGCGCGCCAGATCCTCCATCGCCGCCTTGGCGGGCTTCTGGCCGGTGTAGACCGCCTCGATCACCGGGCGGGTCAGGTTCTCGGCCGCCACCCACTTGGGGGTGGGCTGGCCGACCTGCCAGCTCGGGGCCTGGGCGAGCAGCGCCCGCAGCACCGGGTCGGAGGTGACGCGCGGATCCGAGTGCGCCTTGCGGCTCGCCGAGACCTGGCCGGCCTTGAGCGTCCACTCCGCCACGTGGTCGGTCATCCACCGCGCGTGGGCCCACGCCGCGTCGCGCTTGGCACGGTCGACCGCCTTCGGCTTCGGGAACGTGTACTGGTGCGGCATCGCCCACACCACCGCCTGCTTGAACAGGCGCGGCACCGGGACCGCCACGAACTCCACCTTGGCCTCGCGCAGCCCGGTGAAGTTCCAGGAGCCGGCGATCCACATGCCGAGCTTGCCCGCGATGAAGGCGTCGCGGCAGTTGGCGTTGGCGGGCGGGGCGATCTTGAGCTGACCGTCGAGCGCGCCCCAGAACTCGGCGACCTCGAGGGCGGCCGGATCGGCGACGCCCGCCTTCTTGAGGTCCGGCGCGTACACGTTGGCCCCGTTCTGCCAGAGGAGGTTGTGGAAGCCCCAGGTGTAGCGGCCGGGGCCGACGGTGCCGATCGCGAAGCCGAAGGTGTCGGCCTTGGCCGCGATGCGCTTGGCCATCGTGACCAGCTCCTCGCGGCTCGACGGCACCCGCGGCCGCCCGTCCGAGCCCGTGAGGCCCGCGTCCTTCATGACCTTCACGTTCATGTAGAGGATGTGCTGCGGCACGTCGAGCGGCAGCGAGTAGCGCTTCCCCTGGAAGGTGCCCCCCTGCCACGTGGCGGGCAGGTAGTCCTCGCCGCGGAAGCCCTTGGCGGTGGCGGTGGCGTCGTCGATGACCTCGAGCACGCCGTCGTTGGCGAAGTGGGGCACCTCGACGGTGTGGATGAGGGCGAGATCGGGGCCCTCGCCGGCGGGCACCGCGACCTGCAGCTTGGCGTAGAGGTCGGCCCACGGCAGGCGCTGCTGCTCGATGCGGATCCCCGTGTCGCGGGTGAACTGGTCGATGAGCTCGTCCATCACCTTGCCGTCGGCCCCGGTGAGGCCGTTCCAGTAGGTGATGGTGGCCTTGGGCTGTGCGGCGGCCCGGCGGGCCCACGCGGCCACGGAGGCGGCGCCCGCGCCGGCCACGAACGCGCGGCGACTGACGCCCGCACGCCGCGCGTGGCCGTGACCGCTGCGCCCGGTGCTCCCGTTGACGCCGTTGACCCCGTTGTCGTGGCCGCTCATGTGCGTATCCTCCGGGCGAGACTGTACGGCCCGGCGCGCCACACTGTCAAATTGACAGGCCCGGGGCCCCCTCCTAGACTCGGACGCCATGACCACGCGCATCGGCATCGATCTGCGACGGCGGCTGGGCACGGTGGACCCGCGCATCTTCGGCCAGTTCGTCGAGCACCTCGGCCGCTGCATCTACGGCGGCATCTACGAGGAGGGCTCGCCGCGCAGCGACTCGCGCGGGTTTCGTCTGGATGTCCTGGAGGCGGCGCGCCCGCTCCGCTTCCCGGTGCTCCGCTGGCCCGGGGGCAACTTCGTGAGCGGCTACCACTGGCTCGACGGGGTGGGGCCGAAGGACGCGCGGCCCCGCCGCAGCGAGCTCGCCTGGTACGCGGAGGAGTCGAACCGCTTCGGCACCAACGAGTTCATCGAGTACTGCCGCGAGCTCGGGACCGAGCCGATCATCTGCGTCAACATGGGCTCGGGCAGCATGGACGAGGCCCAGGCCTGGGTCGAGTACTGCAACGGCGTGGGCGACACCTCGTGGGCCAACCTGCGCCGGAGCCACGGCTACCCGGAGCCGCACCGCGTGCGCTACTGGGGGCTCGGCAACGAGATGTACGGGGGCTGGCAGATCGGGAGCCTCGAGGCGCAGGACTACGTGAAGAAGGCGCGCGCGTTCGCGATGGTGATGAAGCGCACCGACCCCTCCATCCAGCTCGTGGGCTGCGGCCAGAACGGCTGGAGCCGGTGGGACGAGGTGGTGCTGGACGGTGTCGCCGAGCTGGTCGACTTCCACTCGATCCACCTCTACACGGGCGGGGTCGACCACTACACGACCGTGATGCAGTCGCACCAGGCGGAGCGCGCGGTGCGCATCTGCGCCGCGCTGATCGAGCGGGTGCGCCACATGAAGCAGATCGCCCACCCCATCCACATCGCCTTCGACGAGTGGAACGTGTGGTGGAGGACCCGCAGCCACGAGGACCGGGTGGGCGGGGTGGAGGAGCGCTACACCCTCACCGACGCCCTCGCGGTCGCCACGTACCTCCACGGCTTCATCCGCCACTGCCGGGTGGTGCGCATGGCCAACTTCGCGCAGCTCGTCAACGCGATCGCCCCGATCTTCACCGGTCGTCAGGGCCTGTTCCTCCAGACGATCTACCACCCGCTCCGGCTCTACGCCGAGCACACCCGGCCGATCGCCCTCGACGTGCACGTGGAGGGGCCGCAGTACGTCCTGTCGCCCGAGCGGGAGACGGACGCGGGCGGCGGGCGCGTGCACCACGTCTCGGACCTGGGGCCGTTCTCGCTGATCGACGCGGTCGCCAGCTGCGACGATGCGGGGCGCGACATCACGGTGGCCCTGGTCAACCGCGATCGCGATCGGGACCTGCCCGCGACCATCGAGGTGGCCGGCGCGGACGTGGCGGGCGAGGTGAGCGGCTGGGAGGTGAACGGCCCCGACGCGGGGGCCACGAACTCGTTCGAGCACCCGACCCGCGTGGGCGTGAGCGAGCGCCACGCCACCGCCCGGAGCGGCGGGCTCGACTACGTCTGCCCCGCCCACTCCATCACCCTCCTCCGCCTCCGCGCCCGCTGACGTCTCTTCCTCTCCCCTTTGGGGAGAGGGCAGGGGTGAGGGACCCTGAGGTGAGGGGTGGTCCCCGCCTACGCCTCCGCCGCGACCACCCGAAACGCCCGCTCGGAGGCCTCCAGGGTGCGGGCCACGTCCTCCTCGGTGTGGGCGGCCGAGACGAACCAGTTGTGCGCGGGGTGGGCGTAGGCGCCGCCCTGCGTGACGAGCGAGCACCAGCGGCGGATCCGCGCGCGATCCGGGTCGTCCGCGAAGCGGATCACCGGCATCGCGGGCTGGCCCACCGGCAAGAGCGGCACCCCGTGG
>DATFAJ010000236.1:0-3825 GCA_035254745.1 Candidatus Methylomirabilota bacterium
ACTGGGAGACCGCGCTCTGCCGGCTCGACAATGCCACCCACATCCCGATCGAGGAGATCGAGTTTCGGACCGCGGAGCTGGACCAGTCCGACGAGATCGTCGTGTACTGCCATCACGGGGTGCGCAGCGCCGCGGTCGCCACCTTCCTCCGCCAGCAGGGCTTCAAGGCGGTCAACCTGCAGGGCGGCCTCGACCAGTGGGCGCGGGCCATCGATCCCCGGATGAAGCGCTACTGATGGCCGACTTCGTCCGCGTCGCGCGCGAGGGCGCGTGCGCCTGGGTCACCCTCGACCGGCCGCCGCTCAACCTGATCGTGCCCGAGATGGTGGAGGGGATCCGGAGCACGTTCGAGTCCTTACGAAGAGACCCTGGCGTGCGTGCGGCGGTGATCACCGGGGCCGGACGCGCAACCACCGCGGGCATGCAGCTCCAGGTCCTGCGCGAGCTGACCCCGGCGGGGGCGAAGGCCTTCATCGCGAGCCTGCACGAGGCGATCGCGCTCGTGCACGACGCGCCGTTCCCCACCGTGTGCATGGTGAACGGGGCCTGTCTCGGCGCCGGCTTCGAGCTGGCGATGGCGTGCGACCTGCGCACCGCCGCCACCGAGGCCGTCCTGGGCCTGCCCGAGATTCGCGTCGGCATCCCGTCGGTGATCGAGGCCGCGCTGCTGCCCGGCTTCGTGGGCCCGGGCCGCGCGGCCGAGATCTTGCTGACCGGCGAGAGCGTCACCGCGCGCCAGGCGCTCGACTGGGGCCTCGTCAACCGGGTGACCCCGGCCGCGGAGCTGCGCGCGGTCACCGCGGAGCTGGTCGGTCGCATCCTCGACTGCGCCCCCACCGCGGTGCGCCTGCAGAAGGAGCTGATCGTCCGGTGGCGCAACACCGACCAGCGGACCGCGGTGGAGTACGGGGTCAACGCCTTCGCCCAGTCGTTCGTGACCGGCGAGCCCCGGGAGGCCATGGACGCCTACCTCGGCAAGCGCAAGCCCCGCTTCGCTCCGTGATCCGCCTCGTCACGTTCGACTTCTGGGACACCCTCGTCACCGACTCGCCGGTGAACCTGCGCGCCCAGCGGGCGCTCCGGATCACCGCCATCCGGTGGGCCCTCGGCGAGGCGGGCCTGGGGGTGAGCGAGGTGGAGGCGGAGGAGATCCACGAGCGCTCCGGCGTCCTGCTCACCGAGCGGTTCTGGAGCGACAACCGCGACCCGAGCCGCGAGGAGCAGCTCCGCCTCGTGCTCGACACCGCCCGGCCCGGGGCGGCCGCCGCGCTCGCGCCGCCCGCGTTCGAGGCCGCGCTCGACGCCTACACTCGGCCGGTGCTCGCCCACCCGCCCGAGCTGAGCCCGAACGCGGCGCGGGCGGTGCGCGAGCTGGCCGCGCGCGGGGTGGCGCTCGGCATCGTCTCCAATACCGGCCGCACGCCGGGAGTGGTCCTGCGCCGCGTGCTCGAGCGGTACGGGCTCCTCGAGTACTTCGGTCCCGTCACGTATTCCGACGAGGTCGGGGTCCGCAAGCCGGCGGCGGAGATCTTCCGCCTGACCCTCGAGCGCGCCGGTGTGGCGCCGGCGGAGGCCGTGCACATCGGCGACAACCCGGACGCCGACGTGGTGGGGGCGCAGGGCGTCGGGATGCGCGCGGCGCACTACACCGCGGGCTTCCGGCGGGCCGCCGCGCAGGCGGACCTGATCATCCCGGACCTGTCGATGCTGCCGGACGAGGTTTTTCGGGTTGCGTCACCTACGGCCGGCGGGTAACATCCCTGCGCCATGGACCTGGTCGAGCTGCGGGCAAAGATCCGCGACATCAAGGATTTCCCCACCGAAGGCATCCTGTTCAAGGACATCACCACGCTGCTGCGGGACGGGCCCGCGTGGGCCTCGGTCATCGACCACCTGGCCGCGCGCTACCACACCTCGCGGGTGGACCTGGTGGTGGGGGTGGAGTCGCGCGGCTTCATCTTCGGCGGGGCGCTCGCCCACCAGCTGAAGGCGGGGTTCGTCCCGGTGCGCAAGCGGGGCAAGCTGCCGGCGCCGACCATCGAGGAGGAGTACGAGCTCGAGTACGGCCGCGACGTGCTCGCCATCCACGAGGACGCGGTGACTCCCGGCCAGCGGGTCCTGGTGGTCGACGACCTGCTCGCGACCGGGGGCACGATGGCCGCGACCCTGCGCCTCATCGAGCGGCTCGGTGGCCTGGTCGTGGGCACCGCGTTCCTGATCGAGCTGGCCTTTCTCAAAGGGCGCGAGCGGCTTCCCGGTCAGCGGATCGACTCCCTGATCGTGTACGAGTAGGCGGCCGGGAGTAGTTGTATGATGGGGGCCGGGAGGCGCATCGACATGATCGAGCGAGTGCTGGTCGGTGGTGTGCTGGCGATGGCGGCGGGGCTCGGGCTGCCCGCGGTCGCGGCGGCGGGCGCGGGGCAGGTGCCCGCGGCGTCGTCCATCATCCTGGACCTGGCGAACCGTCCGCCCGAGTCGCGAGAGCGCGCGTTCAGCGAGGACATCAAGCGGGACGCGCTGGCCCCGAGGCCGTCGGGGGTGGACGAGTGGGAGCCTCAGCCGGACGGCTCGATGCGCAACAAGAAGACCGGGATCAGCATCACGGTCCGCAACCCGTGCCCGCCGGGCGACATCGAGCACGAGTTCGCCCTGGCCGCCTACAACCGGTCGAAGTCCCGCCGCTGACCGTCGCGCCGGCCCCTTCCATTCGAGGCTCTACCCCGGTCCCGGGCCCCCGGGGTCGGCGCTGATCAGGAGACACCGGGCATGGCCATTCGCAACGTCGGAGTGCTGGGCTGCGGGCTGATGGGGTCGGGCATCGCGCAGGTGTCGGCCCAGGCCGGGTTCCCCACCGTGGTGGTCGAGGCGACCCAGGAGCTGCTCGATCGCGGCCTCGGCGGGATGCGACGGAGCCTCGACGCGCTGGTGGCCAAGGCCAAGCTCGACGAGCGCGGCCGCGACGAGATCATGGGGCGCATCAAGGGGATGGTCGGGCTCGAGGCCCTCCGCGATTGCGACCTCGTCATCGAGGCCATCACCGAGAACCAGCCGCTCAAGAACGAGACCTTCGCCAAGCTCGACCGCATCTGCCCGGCGCACGCGCTGCTCGCCTCCAACACCTCGTCCTGCAACATCACCGCGATGGCCGCCGCCACCAAGCGGCCGGCCCAGGTGCTGGGGCTGCACTTCTTCAACCCGGTGCCCCTCATGAAGCTGGTGGAGGTCGTGCAGACCATCCTCACCGACGAGAAGAGCGTGGTCGCGGCCTACGAGTGGGTGCAGGCGGTGGGCAAGGTGCCGGTGCGGGCCAAGGACTCCACCGCGTTCATCGTGAACCGCCTGCTGGTGCCCTACCTGCTCGACGCGATCCGCGTGTACGAGGGCGGGCTGGCCAGCCTCGAGGACATCGACCAGGCCATGAAACTCGGCTGCGGCTACCCGATGGGGCCCTTCACGCTCCTCGACCTGGTCGGCCTCGACACCACCATGTTCGTGGCCGAGGTGATGTTCGACGAGTACCGCGAGCCCCGCTACGCGCCCCCCCCACTGCTGAAGCGGATGGTGATGGCCGGGCAGCTCGGTCGCAAGAGCGGCAAAGGGTTCTACGACTACAGCCGCAAATGAAGCCGACGGGGGTCGCGGAATCACGGGCCGCCGCGGGGGAGAGGCCCACGGTCAACATGGCTTGGCCATGTTGAAGCTGAAGGCATGGCGGGGCAGCTCGGTCGCAAGAGCGGCAAGGGCTTCTACGACTACAGCCACAAATGAAGGCCAGGGGTGTCGCGGAATCACGGGCCGGCGCGGCGGAGAGGCCCACGGTCAACA
>DATFAJ010000237.1:0-3601 GCA_035254745.1 Candidatus Methylomirabilota bacterium
AGGGTCTCCCCGCTCGACGTTCGCGACGAATAGCCGCGTGCTAGACTTGGGCGTCGTCACGACGCCCATGCCGAGTACCGCGCTGACGTGGATCGAGCCGGGAGCGAGCGCCACCCTCATCTGGCACGGCGCGGCCGCCCCCGGACCCGGCGGAGCTCGGCTCTACGCGGTCTCCGGTCCCGCGCTCGAGCAGCCGCCCGCCACGCCCTACTTCCTGCTGGCCCCCGCGGAGGCCGACGCCTTTGCGGCCCGGCTCTACCGCGGGCTGGTGAGCCTCGACGACCTGCGGGCCTTCCTCGCGCGCTGCCGCATCGCCCAGGGCGCGCTCGTCGACGAGATGCAGTACCTCGCGGTGGCGGACGAGGCGCCGGTCCTGCCGGTGCTGGATGCGTGGCGCGAGACTCCGGACGTGCCGGCGCTGCCCTATCTCGACGACATCAACGCGTTCATGCCGGCGGGCCCGCTCTACGTGACCGCGGAGGCCCACGCGGTCGCCCGGCGCGAGCCCGAGCAGTTCGCCACCGCGTGGGTGTGCGACGAGTGCGGGGAGGCCAGCGACGCGGGGGTCTTCTTCTGGACCGCGCAGCGGGGGCCCGCGGTGCGCGTGTGCTTCCTCATCCACAACGACGCCGGGATCTGGACCTGCCGGCTCCACCCGTTCGAGTTCGCGAAGGAGACGCCCGCATGATCCGCTCCACGCTCTCGGTCACCAAGCACACGCCGTCGACCGCCCGGGCCCTCGTCGCGGCCGAGCACCCGCTGGGGGCCGAGGTGGGCGCGGGCATCCTCGCCCGCGGCGGCAACGCGGTGGACGCGGCGGTGGCCACCGCCTTCGCGATGACGGTGGTCGAGCCCTTCATGTCGTCGCTCGCGGGCGGGGGCACGATGCTCGTGCACCTGGCCAAGCGCGGGGAGACCGTCGCGCTCGACTTCAACGTGCAGGCGCCCGCCGCCTGCCACGAGGCCTGCTTCGAGCTGGCCGAGGGCATCGCGCAGGCGCTGTTCCCGTGGCGGCGGGTGGTGGACGACGCCAACAACTTCGGGCCGAAGTCGGTGGCGATCCCGGGCTCGGTGGCCGGCCTCTGCCTGGCGCTGGAGCGGTTCGGCACCATGGACCTGGCCGACGTGGTCGCGCCCGCGATCCGCCTCGCCGAGGACGGCTTCCCGGTGGACTGGTACGTGACCCTGTCCATCGCCCCCCACTGCCAGGAGCTGGCCGCCTTCCCGGAGACCGCCCGCGCCTACCTGCGCGACGGCCACTACGTCCACCGCCCGGCCGCGCTCGCTCCCGCCGACGTGCTGCGGCAGCCGGATCTCGGCCGGAGCCTGCGCCTCGTCGCCAAGGACGGGTCGGGCGCCTTCTACCGGGGCGCGATCGCGCAGGCCATCGACGAGGAGATGCGCCGGACCGGCGGCTTCCTCCGCCGGAGCGATCTCGAGCGCTACGAGGCCCGCGTGGTGGAGCCCCTGACCGTGAAGTACCGCGGGCTCGACCTCGTGTTTTCGCCCGGAGCCACCGGCGGGCCGACCGCGGTGGAGATGCTCAACGTGCTGGCCCAGTTCCCCGCCGCGAAGGTGGGCTACGACACGCCGGGCGGGCTGCACCTGCGCGCGGAGGCGGTGCGCTACGCGTTCCTCGATCGGCTGCGCCACCTGGCCGATCCGCTCGCGGCCCGCGTGCCGTGGCGCGGGCTCGCCTCGCGCGAGCACGCCGCCGAGGTGGCGGCGGGGCTCCGGGTCGCGGGTCCGCGCAGCGAGGCCAAGCTGCCGGACGCGTGGGCGCACGACCTGGCGGTGGGCGGCCTCGGCCGCGGCAAGTCGGCCGCCCCGCGCGCCCGGCGCCGCGTGGCCACCGAGGGCGGCGACTGCACCACCCACATCTGCGCGGTGGATCGCCAGCGCAACATGGTCTCGCTCACCAACACCGCGGTGTCCCTGTTCGGCTCGCGCATGGTCGTGCCGGGCACCGGCATCCTGCTCCAGAACGGCATGCTCTGGTTCGACCCGGAGCCGGGCCGCGCCAACTCGGTGGCCGCGGGTAAGCGCCCGGTGGTGAACATGGTGCCGGCCCTGGGCTTCCGGCAGGGCGCGCCCTATCTCACCGTCGGCGCGCCCGGCGGCCGCAAGATCGTCTCGGCCATCCCGCAGGTGATCGCCAACATCGCCGACGCGGGCGACGGACCCCAGCGGGCGATCGAGGCCCCGCGGCTGCACACCGAGGGCGGGGAGCTCTGGGTCGACGACCGCGTGGGCGAGCGGTCGCTGGCCGCGCTCCGCCGGATGGGCCACGACGTGGTGCCCAAGCACCAGAGCTACGGCACGCTCTACTTCGCCCGGCCGGTGGCGATCCGGATCGGCAAGCGCGGGCTCGAGGCCGGCCTCGATCACCTCTGCGCGGCCGCCGCGGCCGGCATCTGACCCCGATATCTCATCCCAGGAGGACGTGGAGGATGATCGAGGAGCGCGTGATCGCCTCGTGGAAGTTCAAGAAGGGCGTGCTGGACGCCAAGACCGCGAGCCTCTGCTACCTGGCCGCCAACCTGGCCGCGGGCAACACCCACTGAGCGAAGCGCGACCTGGCAGGTGCCAGGGCCGCCGGGGCGACCGAGGACGAGCTGCGCGAGGCGATCAGCTTCGCCATCCGGGCCAACGCGGCCAAGACCCACGCCGACATCTTGAAGGTCTGGCAGGACTAGGAGACGTCATGGCCGAGATCAGCCTGACCGCGGCATTTTCCACGGTGCCCGCGCCCGAGCAGGAGGCGATCCGCCGCCTGCTCACCGATACCATCGAGCAGCTGGCCCAGGAGGACCGGAGCTTCACGCGGGCGCGGGTGGTGTTCACCGAGTCCGACGAGCGCTGCGGGCTCAGCGCCGAGCTCGACGGGGTGAAGAAGGAAGGCGTGCCGCTCTCGATCGACATCGAGCAGCTCGAGGACGCGCAGACCGGCGCGGGGGCGCGCGCCCAGCTCAAGGAGGCGCTCCGCCTCTACTTCCGGCGGGTGATGGGCAAGTGACCGACGACCGCGGCGTGCTCCTCTTCGTGTACCAGGGCGCCACCTTCAAGGTGGGCGACGGGGCGCAGCCGCCCAAGGCGGGCTCGCTCCTCTTCTGCCGCCACCTCCATCCGCGGCCGGGCGAGCGCGTGCTCGAGATCGGCACCGGCATCGGCCTGGCCGCGGTGCAGGCCGCACGCGCGGGCGCTCACGTGATCGCCACCGACGTGGTCGAGGCGGCGGTGCGCTGCGCGCGGGAGAACGCGACGCTCAACGGGGTGGCGGACCGGGTGGACGTCCGGCTCGGCGACGCCTTCGAGCCGGTGCGCGGGCTCGTGTTCGACCTGATCTGCACCAGCCCGCCGCAGATGCCGACCCCGCCCGATCGCGAGCGGACCGACGCGCTGGCCGCCGCCGACAACGGGGGCCCCGACGGCTTCCGCCTGCTCGATCGGGTGATCGCGGGCGCGCCGGCGCACCTCCGGCCGGGCGGCCGGCTCGTCTTCACGCTGTTCGGATTCCTCGGCATCAAGACCGCCCTCGGCAAGCTGGCCGACGTCGGTCTCGAGCCGTCCATCCTCGGACAGGAGACGCAGGCCTTTCCCC
>DATFAJ010000238.1:0-3473 GCA_035254745.1 Candidatus Methylomirabilota bacterium
AGTTCTCGGCCGAGTTCTCGGCCGCGGCGGCGCTGACGGAAGGGCGCGTGGGCATGGCCACCTTCCAGGACGACCGCGCGCAGGATCCCGCGATCCGGCGGCTGATGGAGCGCGTGCGCGTGGTGGTGGATCCGGACATCCCGGGCGACCTGGAGCGGCACATGTGGACCCGGCTCACGGTGCGCCTCCGGGACGGGCGCCGGGCGACGATCGGCCCGCGGCCGGTCCCCGGCCATCCCGCGAACCCGCTCACGCTCGACGCGCTCCGCGAGAAGTTCCGGGAGTGCGCGGGGCTCGTGCTGCCCGCCGACCGGGTGGACTCGGTGGCCCAGATCGTCGAGTCCCTCGACACCTGCCCCGACCTGCGCAGCCTGACCGCGATCCTCGACCCCGGCCGCTGAGAGGCGCGCCGGCTCAGGCGGCGACCGGCCACGCCCGGCGCAGCCGGACGAGGGCCCAGACCACCACCAGCCCCGTCGCGACGAGCAGCGCCGCGTTCAGCGCGCGGCCGTGAGGCGAGCCGAGCCACGCGGACAGGAGCACGGAGGCGGTGTTGTTGACCGCGTGGCAGATCATGGCCGGGACCACGCTGCCCGCGCGCTCGGTGACGAGGCCCAGGTAGACGCCGATGCCGGCGGCGAGCAGCCCGTGCACCCACTCGCCGTGGATGATCCCGAAGGCGATCGCGGTCACCAGGATGGCCGGGCCCGGGCTCCACGCCTGACGCAGGCGCGTCAGCATGTAGCCGCGGAAGAACAGCTCCTCGCCGACCGGCGCCAGGAGGCCGACGACGACGATCGCGAGCGCGAGCCCGAGCGGCGTGGTGGAGCCCATGGTGCGCGTCATCCACTCGAGCGCGGGGCCGGTGCCCACCCCGAGCAGGAGCACCAGGGACTCGAGCGCCTGGCTGAGGGCGAGGATGCCGGCGACCATCACCAGGATCTCGCGCGCAGGTACGCCGCTCGGCACGAGGCGTAGCCGCCGGCTGCGGGGCCGGCCCGCGGCGACGAGCGCGATGGCGATGAGGGTGAGCGAGGACGCCGGCACCGCGACCAGCAGCGCCGAGAGCCCGTCCCGATCGAGGTCGACGGCGCCGGTCCGCCAGGTCAGGAGCGCGGTGACCGCCACGAGCTGGAGCCCGAACACCGAGACGAACGCGATCCCGTAGACGAGGAGCGTGCCCCAGATCGCGCGCATCGGCGCCTCACACCGACCGCCGGCCCGCGCGTCGCGGGGCGGCGGGTGGGTCAGGCTAGTGGTGGCAGGTCACGCACTCGAGCGGCGCGTTGCGTCGCTCGCTCTCGCTGCCCTTGGGCGCCCACACCGAGGGGATCGGAGCGTCCGCCGCCGTCTGCACGCCCTGCACGCCCTTGACGTTCGCGGTCCGGTGGCACTCCACGCACCAGCCCATGGTGAGCTTGCGCGGGGGCACCGGCATCCCGGCGAGGTTCTGCAGGTCGTTCACGATGTGCTGCCCGGTCTCGGCGTGCACGCGCTCCATCGCCTCGATCCGGCCGTGACAGGTCTGGCACTGCACGCCCGCCTTCACGTGCTGCTTGTGGGTGAACTGGGCGTGCTCGGGGACCTTGAAGATGCGCACCCACGGGATGGGCTCCTGCCGCTCCCAGTAGCCGTGGATCTTCTTGACCTCGGGATTGCCCTCCGCGGCCACGATCTTGTGGCAGCCCATGCAGCGCTCCACCGACGGCACGCCCGCCGCGTTGCTCCGGCGCGCGCCCGCGTGGCAGTACTGGCAGGCGATCTGGTACGAGCCGGCGTGGATCACGTGGCTGAAGAAGATCGGCTGCACCGGCCCCTGGCGCGTGACGGCCACCGGCAGCACCGCCTTGGGATCGTAGGGCGGCTCGGCCAGCGTCCGGACGAAGGCGAGGACCTCGCCGATCTGCACGTCCGAGAGGTACGGCGTGAAGTTCGGCATGAGGGGCGAGAGGCCCACCGCCTGGCCACCGTGCGCGATCAGGTCGTGCAGGAAGTGATCCGGCAGCGCGTTCAGGATCCGCCCCTCGGTCAGGTTCTGGGGCTTGATCGGCAGGTTCTGTCCCGCGATGCCGTCGCCCTTGCCCTCGGCGCCGTGGCAGTTCGCGCAGTACTGGTCGAAGGTGGCCTTGCCCCGGGCGATGATCCGGGGGTCGGTTCCCTCACGGGTTCCGTGGCCGGCGGCGGCCTTCTCGCCGCCGGGGCCCGGCGCGGGGGTGGTGGCGGACTTGGCGGCGGAGATCGGGAACCCGATGAGGATTCCGATCAGCACGGCCGCGATGGCCGCACTACCGACGACGGCGGAGCGTGGGATGCGCATGAGCTTCGGCCTGTCTCCCTGGGAAAACCCCACCGAATATACTCAACCTGCGGCCGGAAGCATAGACGAAAAATCAGCCTCCGAGGTAGAGACGCTTGACCTCGGGGTCCTCCAGCAGCGCCCGCCCCGCCCCCTCGAGCCGGTTCCGGCCGAGCTCGAGCACGTAGGCGCGGTCCGCCACCGAGAGGGCCTTGGCCGCGTTCTGCTCCACCACCATCAGGGTGTAGCCGGCGCGCCGCATCTCGCCGAGCTTGTCGAAGATCAGCGACACGAACTTCGGGGCGAGACCGAGCGACGGCTCGTCGAGCATGATCAGCTTGGGGCTGGTCATGAGCGCGCGCCCGATGGCCACCATCTGCTGCTCGCCTCCCGACATGGTGCCGGCCTTCTGGCTCCGGCGCTCGGCCAGGATCGGGAAGAGAGCGTGGACGCGCTCGAGCGCGGCGCGGATGCGGGCCCGGTCGCGCTCGATGTAGGCCCCCATCTCGAGGTTCTCCAGCACCGTCATCTGCGGAAACACGATGCGCCCCTGGGGCACGTAGGCGAGTCCCCGCGGGAGCACCTGGTCGGGCCTGAGCCCGGTGATGTCCTGCCCGTCGAAGCGCACCCGGCCGCTCGACGGCCGAAGGAAGCCCACGATGGTCTTGAAGGCGGTGGACTTGCCGGCGCCGTTGGGGCCGATGACGCTCACCATCTCGCCCACGCGCACCTCGAGCGTCACGTCGTGGAGGATGGCCATCTTGCCGTAGCCCGCGGTCAGGCCCTCGGCGCGCAGGAGGACCGGGCTCGTCTCCGGGCTCACGAGCGGCGCCGGGCGATATAGAGGACGTGGGGATACGGCAGCACGTCGACCATCAGGTGGCGGTGCACGTCGAAGCCCACGTCTTCGAGCAGAGCCTGCAGCTCCTCGGTGCCCCAGTAGCGGACCGGCGTCGCCGGGTCCATGACGCGGTCGAGCACGTGGGTGAACCAGCGCTTGTACGCCGGCTGCCGGTCCACGTCCTTGACGAGCAGGCGCCCGCCGTCCGGCAGGGTCTTGGCCACCTGGTCGAGGAGCGGGCGCACCGCTTCCTCGGGGATGTGGTGGACGATGTCGAGCATGTACGCCGCGTCGAACCGCTCGCCGCCCCGGAAGTCCATCACGTCGCCGACCTCG
>DATFAJ010000239.1:0-6511 GCA_035254745.1 Candidatus Methylomirabilota bacterium
ACTTCGAGCGGGCCGCCGAGCTGCGGGACCGCATCAAGGCCCTGCGCAAGGTCGATATCGGCGTCTGAGGGCGGGCGATGCTCTTCAAGTGGGTGCTGATCTTCTTCGGCGCGCTCTCGATCGCGCTCTTCGTGCTCGGCAAGGCCATCGCGTTCATGAACCCGCCGCGCCCGGGCCGCCCGCAGCCCCCGATCCTGAGGCGCGTCCGGCGCACGCTCACCTGGACGGTGCTGGTGCCCGCGGTGGCGGCGCTGGTCCTGCTCGCGGTCACGCTCCTGCGCCAGCCTTGATTTGCGAGGCGCAGCCGAAGGCGAGCCGAGCGCATTCGAACATGAAGTCAGCGCGGTCAGCCGAATGACCCTCGAGGAGAAGGTCGATCAGGTCCCGGCGCGGCCCGGCGTCTACCTCTACAAGGACGCGAAGGCCCAGATCATCTACATCGGCAAGGCCGCCTCGCTGCGGAACCGCGTGCGCTCCTACTTCCAGGAATCGCGCACCCCCGACCCCAAGACCGACGCGCTGGTCGGGCACATCCGCGACCTCGAGTACATCGTGACCGCCAACGAGCTCGAGGCGATGATCCTCGAGTCGACGCTGGTCAAGAAGCACCGGCCCCGCTACAACATCATCCTGCGGGACGACAAGCACTACCCGTTCCTCAAGCTCACCACCAACGAGGAGTTCCCGCGGCTGGTGGTGGCGCGGCGGGTGCAGAAGGACGGCGCGAGCTACTTCGGGCCGTTCTATCCCGCCACCGCGATGCGCGAGACCCTGCGCCTCGTGCGCCAGCTCTTCCCCCTCCGGACCTGCCGGATCAAGATCGACGGCACCCTCTCGCGCCCGTGCCTGCAGTACTACATCCACCGCTGCAACGCGCCCTGCACGGGCTGGGAGACCGCGGAGGGCTACGCCGGGACGGTCAGGGACGTGGAGCGCTTCCTCGAGGGCAAGAGTGACGACCTCGCGGCCCGGCTCACCCGGGAGATGGAGACCGCGGCCGAGGAGATGAAGTTCGAGCGGGCCGCCGCCCTGCGCGACCGGGTCCAGGCCCTCAACACGGTGCGGGAGCGGCAGCAGATGATCTCCACCGAGGAGGAGGACCAGGACGTGGTGGGCGTGGTGCGCCAGGGGTCGGAGGCCTGCGTGCAGCTCTTCTTCGTGCGGAAGGGCCGCCTGCTCGGGCGCGAGTCGTTCTTCTTCGACCGGGTGTCGGGGTGGAGCGACGGGGAGATCCTCTCCGCGTTCACCCGCCAGTTCTACGCGCGCAACGTGGTGCCCCCGCCCGAGATCCTGCTCTCGGAGGCCCTGCCGGAGGCGGAGCTGACCCAGGAGTGGCTGGTCCAGCGCCGGGGCGGGCGGGTGGAGCTGCTCGCGCCCCAGCGGGGCCGCAAGCGCGACCTGGTCGGAATGGCGGAGGAGAACGCGGCCCTGGCGCTGCAGACGCACCTGCTCGCCCGCGGCAACCGGCAGCAGGTGGTCCTGGAGGACATCGAGCGCTCGCTCGGCCTGCCCGGCCCGCCGCACCGGATCGAGGCCTTTGACATCTCCACCCACCAGGGGAAGGAGACGGTGGCCTCGATGGTGGTGTGGCAGGACGGAGAGATGAAGAAGGACGACTACAAGCGCTTCAAGATCCGCACCGTCGTCGGCACCGACGACTTCGCCTCCATGCAGGAGGTGCTGACCCGCCGGTACGGCCGCGCGCTCGAGAGCGAGGGCGTGATGCCCGACCTCATCCTGCTCGACGGCGGGCGCGGACAGCTCGGCGCGGGCCTCAAGGCGCTCGAGGACCTCGGTCTCGACTACGTCCCGGTGGCCGCCCTGGCCAAGCGGGCCGAGGAGGTCTACACGCCGGACCGGCTCGAGCCGCTCGTGCTCGACATGGGCTCTCCCGCGCTGCAGGCGCTGCAGAAGATCCGGGACGAGGCGCACCGCTTCGCGATCACCTATCACAAGAAGCTCCGCCAGAAGCGCGCGATCGCCTCGGTGCTCGACCAGATCCCCGGGGTGGGGCCGACCCTTCGCACGAGCCTGCTCAAGACCCTGGGCTCGGCCAAGGGCGTTCGCGAGGCCTCGGTGGCCGATCTGGCCTCGGTGCCGAAGATCACCCCGAAGCTGGCGCAGCGCATCCATGATTTCTTCCACCCGGCTCCGGAGCAGGGGGAACCTTCCGCGGGCCAGGGTGGTTAAGCGAGAAGGACCGAATCGAAAGGAGGTGAGCTCTATGAAGATGCTCATGATGGCGCTCGCGATCGTGGCCTTCGCGGTGGCACCGGCGCTGGCCAACCAGTGCCCGCTCCTGATCAAGCAGATCCAGGACGCGACGGCCGGCAAGACGGACGAGGCGTCGAAGAAGGCGCAGGCCCTGGCCGCCGAGGCCAAGGCGTTGCACGAGGCCGGCAAGCATGCCGAGTCGGTGGCCAAGGCGGACGAGGCCGCGGCGGCGATCCACCTGACCCTGAAGAAGAAGTAAGGAGCCCGCCCCAACCCCCGGGGGCCGTCGGGCCCCCGGGGAGCCGTTTCTTGCGCCCCCCGCCTAAGCGTGCAAAAATAAGGGCCAATATGGCCCTCGACGACCGGCCGGAGCGCTACCCCTTCCCCGAGATCGAGGCCAGGTGGCAAAAGGCCTGGGCGGACGCCAAGCAGTTCAAGGTGAGCGAGGCCCCGGGCCGGCCCAAGTACTACTGTCTCGAGATGTTCCCGTACCCCTCGGGCCGGATCCACATGGGTCACGTGCGGGTCTACGCGATCGGCGATCTCCTGGCCCGCTACAAGTGGATGCGCGGGTTCAACGTGCTGCACCCGATGGGCTGGGACGCCTTCGGGCTGCCGGCCGAGAACGCGGCCATCGACAACGGGGTCCACCCCGCGGTGTGGACCTACGAGAACATCGACAACATGCGCACCCAGCTCAAGCGCATGGGTATCTCCTACGACTGGGACCGCGAGGTGACCACCTGCGATCCGGCCTACTACAAGTGGGAGCAGCTGGTCTTCATCCGCATGCTCGAGCGCGGTCTCGCCTACCGGCGACGCTCCCGGGTGAACTGGTGCCCCTCCTGCCAGACCATCCTCGCCAACGAGCAGGTCGAGGCGGGACGCTGCTGGCGCTGCGACTCCGAGGTCGTCACCAAGGAGATCGACGGCTGGTTCTTCAAGATCACCGACTACGCCCAGGAGCTGCTCGACTGGTGCGATCGCCTCCCCGGCTGGCCCGAGCGGGTGCTGACCATGCAGCGCAACTGGATCGGCCGCAGCGAGGGCGCCGAGTTCGCGTTGCCGGTGGCGGGGCGTCCCGAGGTGAAGATTCCGATCTACACCACGCGGCCCGACACCTCCTTCGGCATGACCTACGCGGTGCTGGCTCCCGAGCACCCCCTGGTCGACACCCTCGTCGTCGACGTGGAGGAGCGCCGGGCGGTCGACGCCTTCCGGGCCGAGGTGGCGCGCGAGTCGGAGATCGAGCGCCTCGCCACCGACCGGCCGAAGCGGGGCTGTCGCCTGCGCGCGCGCGCGGTCAACCCGTTCACCGGGCGGGAGATCCCGCTCTTCCTCGCCGACTACGTGCTGATGGGCTACGGCACCGGGGCGATCATGGCGGTGCCGGGCGAGGACCAGCGCGACTGGGATTTCGCCAAGGCGCACGATCTCCCGATCGTCGCCACCGTGAAGCGCCCGGCCGACTGGGCGGACGACCAGGCCTACACCGGCGACGGGGTGAAGATCAACTCGGGCTTCCTCGACGGGCTCGGCATCGAGGAGGCCAAGCGCAAGGCGATCGACTGGCTCGTCGCGCAGGGGATCGGGCAGGCCAAGGTCAACTTCCGGCTGCGGGACTGGGGCATCAGCCGGCAGCGCTACTGGGGCGCGCCGATCCCGGTGCTCTACTGCGAGCGCGACGGCATGGTGCCGGAGCGGGAGGAGAACCTCCCGGTGGTGCTGCCGCGCGACGTGCAGATCAGCGGCAAGGGGGGCTCGCCGCTCGCGGAGGTGGCGGGGTTCGTGAACGCGACCTGTCCCAAGTGCGGGGGCAGGGCCCGCCGCGACACCGACACCATGGACACCTTCGTGGAGTCGTCCTGGTACTTCCTGCGCTACTGCTCGCCGACCTACGACCGGGGCATGTTCGATCCGGCCGCGGTGGCCTACTGGATGCCGGTCGACCAGTACATCGGGGGCATCGAGCACGCGGTGCTGCACCTGCTCTACGCCCGCTTCTACACGAAGGTCCTCCGGGACCTGGGCATGCTCAAGGTCGACGAGCCCTTCCACGCGCTGCTCTCCCAGGGCATGGTCATCAAGGACGGGGCCAAGATGTCGAAGTCGAAGGGCAACGTGGTGGATCCCGACGAGCTGATCCGTCGCTTCGGGGCCGACACCGCGCGCCTCTTCTCGCTCTTCGCGGCGCCGCCCGAGAAGGACCTCGACTGGAACGACCGCGGGGTGGAGGGCGCCTCCCGCTTCCTCAACCGCGTCTGGCGCTTCGTCCACGCCAACCTGCCGGAGCTGAAGGCGGCCGCGCGCACCGTGCCGGTTCCGGGGTCGGACGGAGGGCGCGTGTTCCGCCGGGTGATCCACGAGACGATCCGGAAGGTCACCCACGACATCGAGCACGATTTCCACTTCAACACCGCGATCAGCGCGGTGATGGAGCTGGTCAACGCGCTCCACGAGTTCGAGCGTGCCTCGCTCGACGGGATGCCACGCGAGGAGCGCTCCGGGCTGCTCCGCGAGGCGGTCGAGGCCACCCTGCTCCTGCTGGGGCCGGTGTCGCCGCACATCACCGAGGAGCTGTGGGCCGCCCTCGGCCACACCCAGAGCCTGTTCAGGCAGCGGTGGCCCGAGCCCGATCCCGCGGCGCTCGCCCGCGACGAGGTGGAGATCGTGGTACAGGTCGACGGCCGGGTGCGCAGTCGCCTGACCGCTCTCGTCGGGGCGCAGGAGGCCGAGGTGCGGGAGAAGGCCCTCGCCGACGACAAGGTGCGCCCGTGGCTCGACGGCCGCCGCATCGCGAAGGTGGTGGTGGTGCCGGGCCGCCTCGTCAACATCGTGACCCGTGGCTGAGGCCCGGCGCGGTCTCGGGCTGGTCCTGGCCGCGCTCCTCGTCGCCGGCTGCGGCTACAGCACGCGCGGCAGCCTTCCCGACCACATCAAGACCGTCGCGGTCCCGATCTTCAAGAACCGGACCCTCGAGCCCGGAGTGGAGAGCGCGATCACGTCGGGCGTGGTCAACGCCTGCTCGAGCGGAGGGCGGGTGAAGGTGGTTCCCCTCGACGAGGCCGACGCGATCCTGCAGGGCGAGGTGGTGGGCTACAGCCTCGACGGCCTGAGCTTCGACACCAACGCCAACGTGCGCGCCTACCGGCTCCGGCTCGTGCTCAACGTGGAGTTCCGCGACGTCCGGCGGAGCGCGATGCTCTGGCGGCAGGAGGGCCTGTCGGAGACGTCGGACTTCCAGGTCGCGGGGCAGGTGTCGGACACCATCGCCCGCGGACAGGGAGCCGTGCAGCAGGCCGCCGCCGAGATCGGGCGGAAGGTGGTCAACCTGGCGGTGGACCGCTTCTAGGTGGACTACGCGGCATTCGTCAAGGCGGCCGACGCGGGACGGGTGTCGCCGATCACGCTGCTGCACGGCCCCGAGCCCTTCCTCCTCGACGACGCGCTCGTCCGCCTGACCCGCGCCCTCTTCCCCGGCCAGACCGAGCTCACGCTGGTCCGCGAGGTCCTCGACGCGCGCGCGGCGGGCGCGGAGGCGATCGTGCAATCGGCCCTCATGCTGCCGTGGCTCGGCGACCGACGCCTCGTGATCGCGCGCGGGGTCGACGCCCTGACCGCGAAGGCGGGCGAGGCGCTGGCCGCCTACGCGAAGGCGCCGAACCCGTCCACCGCGCTGGTCCTGGTGGCCGACGCCCCGCTCGACGGCGGCCACTGGCTGCTGCGCGCGGTCCCGGCCGCGGCGGTGGTGGCGGCCCCGGCGCCGACCGGTCGCGCGCTGGCCGGCTGGCTCCGCGGACACGCGCAGGGCCTGGGCTACGAGCTCGGGGAGGAGGCCGCGGGCCTGCTGGTGGAGCTCTCCGGCGACGACCTCACCCAGCTGGTCGGAGAGGTCGAGAAGGCGGCGCTCGCGGGCGGGCCCGAGAACCGGCGCGTCGGGGCCGCCGAGGTGCGCGCGGTGGTCGGCGAGCACCGCCTGCGCCACGTGTTCGACCTGACCCGCGCGCTCTCCGCGCGCGACACCGGCACGGCGCTGGCCCTCCTCGAGTCGCTGCTCAACGCGGGGGAGGAGCCGCTCGCGGTGCTGGGCATGCTGGCCCGCGAGGCCCGCGCGACCTGGCAGGCCGCGGGCGCCCTGCGATCGGGCCGCCCGGCCGAGGAGATCGCGCGGGCCCTGCGCCGGCCCCCGGCGGCGGCCGCGGCGCTCCTCGAGCGCGCGCGCAGCGTATCGCCCGCGGCCGCGGCGCGACAGGTGGCGCGCTGCTGGGACGTGGAGCGCCGCCTCAAGCAGGGCGGC
>DATFAJ010000240.1:0-7748 GCA_035254745.1 Candidatus Methylomirabilota bacterium
GGGTTCGACGCCTGGCAGGCGGGACAGACCGCGGCCAGGCGCGCCCCGCAGCCGCCACAGAACTGCGCGGCCGCGGGATTCGCCTGACCGCAGGCCGAACAGGTCATGCGGACCGGCCGCCCTAACCCTCCCGCCAGGCGCCGGCCTGGTCGAGGGCGGTGGTGTGCTCGGCGTCGAGCCGGAGCTCGATCCCGGCGGCCAGCTCCTTGAGCTGCGCCACCGACGTGGCGCTCGCGATCGGCGCGGTGATGCCGGGCCGGTGGGCGAGCCACGAGAGCGAGACCTGCGCGGCCGTCGCTCCCACCGCGGCGGCCACCTTCTCGACCGCGGCCAGCACCCGGAAGCCGCGCTCGTTCATGTAGGTCTTCTCGACGCCACCGGCGCGCGCGGTCTTGGGCAGCGGCTCGCCCGACCGGTACTTGCCGGAGAGGAAGCCGCTCGCCAGCGAGGAGTACGGGATCACGCCGATCTCCTGCTCGCGGCAGAGCGGCTCGAGCTCGCGCTCGTACTCGTCGCGGATCACCAGGTTGTACTTGGGCTGCAGGCACTCGTAGCGCACGGTGTGGTGCCGGTCGCTCTCCCAGAGCGCGCGGGTGAGGCGCCAGGCCGGATAGTTGGAGGCGCCCACGTAGCGCACCTTGCCCTGGCGTACCAGGTCGTCGAAGGCGCGGAGCGTCTCCTCGAGCGGGGTCTCCCGGTCGTCCCAGTGCGCCTGGTAGAGATCGATGTAGTCGGTCCCGAGGCGCCGCAGCGAGGCCTCGACGCCCGCCATGATGTGGGCCCGCGAGAGGCCCTTGTCGTTCGGACCGGTGCCCATCGGCCCGCAGACCTTGGTGGCGATCAGGACCGCGTCCCGGTGCTTCCGCGCGGTGAGCCAGAGGCCGAGCGCGGTCTCCGACTCGCCGCCCTTGTTGCCGGGCGCCCAGCGCGAGTACACGTCGGCGGTGTCGATGAAGTTGCCGCCCGCCTCGACGTAGGCGTCGAGCACGGCCTCCGACGCCCTCTGGTCGGTGGTCCAGCCGAAGGTGTTGCCCCCCAGGCACAGCGCGGCGACCTTGAGCCCGGTGCGTCCCAGCCTGCGCATCAGCATGATCGATCTTCCTCCTAGAGCGAGTCGCGAAAGGTGGTGAGCGGGTTCTCGAAGCGGAGCCGAGTGGCCACCGGATGCCCGGGCAGGGCCTCGAGGATCCGGCGCACCCTCGTCGACACATCGGTGTTCGGCGCGTCGGTACGGATGGCGAGCGAGAGATACGGGTGGCGCATCGAGCCGAGGTGCTGCTCGACCGCGTCCCAGTACTCGTGGGCGTGCGGCCAGCTGCCGAAGGGGTACAGCACCTCGACCCAGGACGGAGCGGGGCCGCGCAGCACCCGTCGGGCGGCCCGCCACCACCACGGACGCGGCCGGGCCAGGGACCGCGTGCTGAGCGGTACCATGAGGAGCCGCCGACCGCTCCGGCCCCCGTCGACGCGGAAATCGTGGCGCGCGGGACGGTAAGGCTCGCGCGGCGCGCCACCGCAATCGGTGTAGGACCCCACGACGGGCGACGTATCCACACCGGACACCATCGCGGGGGCGCCCACCCCCGAGCCGGTGATCGGCTCGAGCGTGAGATCGATCACGACCCCGGCCCGCTCGGCGGCCTCGACGATGCGATCGGTGAGGAACGCCGATCCGGCCCGGAAGAGCCGCGGCGGCGCGCCCGCCCACCCGCCGAAGGCGTCCAGCGCGAAGCGGGTGGCCTGGACCGGCCAGTCGCCGTCGCCGAACTCGTGCACCCACTGGCCGGATTCGGGAGCCCAGCGGATCGGGTGCGAGTGCACGCCCCAGTAGTCGCCCGCGGCCTGCAGCCGCGCGGCGCACGCGGGAAACGCGACCAGGGCGTGGTCGGGGCGCCCGTACACCTCGGCGATCTGGGGATCGGTGCGCACGTACCACCCGAACCGCGGGGTGCGCCCGGTCCAGCCGGCGAGGTCCGCCCGCAGCCGGGTGATGAAGTCGACGAGATCCAGGTACCCCGCCCACGGTGGCGGGTCGTGGCGATCCAGCTGAAAGCCGTCCGGCTCGACATCGATGCTCAGGAAGGCGGGAATGGTGCTCGACTCCATCGGCGCAGCGGTATCACACAATACCCGCCCGCGGCTGTCAAGGATGGTGCGGACGGGACGCGGCGCTGCTAGAGTCTCCCCGAGTCGAGAAAGGAGACCTCCCCATGGCCCGCGCGTACAACGTCATCGACGCCGACGGTCACGTCCTCGAACCGGTGGATCTCTGGGACAAGTACATCGACCCCTCCTACCGCGACCGCGCACCCCGGATGATCATCGACACCGACGGCAAGGAGCGCCTGCTCGTGGAGGGGCAGGTGCTGGGCAGCAAGAAGGGCTTTAACGTGGTCGGCGCCATCGGGTCCCGGCAGGGCGAGGTGCCCGAGGCCACCATGAAGTACGTGGACGGGCGCCCGGGCGGGTTCGATCCGCACGCGCGCATCCCGGACATGGACCTGGACGGCATCGACGCGGCGTTCCTCTACCCGAGCGTCGGCCTCTTCGCGGGCGCGGTCCGGGAGCCGGCGCTCGCGGGGGCGATGTGTCGCGCCTACAACCGCTGGCTCGCCGAGTACTGCCGACCCTATCCCGACCGCCTGTTCGGGGTCGCGATGCTGCCGATGCAGTCGATCGAGCTCGCCGTCGAGGAGATGCGCTTCGCGCGCCGGGAGCTCGGCATGCGCGCCGGCTTCCTGCGCCCGAACCCGTACAACGGCCGGACGCTGCACGACCCCGCGTACGCGCCCTTCTGGGAGGAGGCGCAGGAGCTCGACTTCGCCATCGGGCTGCACGAGGGCGCGAGCGGCGGCATGCCCCAGGTGGGCGTGGACCGCTTCGAGACGCGCGGGGCCAAGCACATCATCTCGCACACCATGGAGATGATGCTCGCCGCCATGAGCGTGATCTGGGGCGGGGTCTGCGACCGCTACCCGCGGCTGCGCTTCGCGTTCCTCGAGTCGGGCGGCGGATGGATCGCCCCGTGGCTCGACCGCATGGACCGCCACTACGACGATCAGGGCTTCAACGACTCGGGCCTGTCGATGCGGCCGAGCGAGCTCTTCCAGCGCAACTGCTGGATCTCGTTCGAGCCGGTCGAGGGCTGCCTGGGCGTGCTCGCCGACTACATCGGCCCCCACAAGATCCTGTGGGCGACCGACTACCCGCACCCGGACGGCTTCTTCCCCGGCGCCCCCGCGATGATCGCGGGGCGGCCCGAGCTGTCGGAGGCGACCAAGCGCGAGATCCTGGGTGGCGGCGCCCGGCGCTTCTACGGGCTCGATCGGTCGTGACCGACCGCGCGCTCACCGGCATCCGGATCCTGGACCTCACCCAGTTCGAGGCCGGCACCTCCTGCACCCAGCTCCTGGGCTGGCTCGGGGCCGACGTGGTCAAGATCGAGCCGCCCGGCGGCGAGCAGTCGCGGCGCAACCGGCCGGAGGTGCCCGGCCTCGACGCGATGTTCTTCCTGCTCTTCAACGCCAACAAGCGCAGCGTCACGATCGACCTCAAGAAGCCGGACGGCCACGCGCTCTTCCTGCGACTGGTCGAGCGGGCCGACGTGGTGACCGAGAACTTCGCCCCCGGCCTCATGGAGCGGCTCGGGCTCGACTACGACCGCCTCGCGGCGGTGAACCCTCGCATCATCCTGGCCCGCCTCAAGGGCTTCGGGCTGTCGGGGCCGTATCACGAGTTCAAGAGCTTCGACATGATCGCCCAGGCGATGGGCGGGGTGATGAGCGTGACCGGCTTTCCCGATCGCGAGCCGGTGCTGTGCGGGGCCAACATCGGCGACAGCGGCGCGGGCGTGCACATGGCGGCCGGCATCATGGCCGCGATCATCGAGCGGCAGCGCACCGGCCGGGGCCAGGTGGTCGAGGTCTCGATGCAGGAGGCGGTGGCGAACCTCATCCGCCAGCGCTACGTGGTCCACTACCGCGACGGCAAGCCGACCCCGCGCCGCGGCAACGGAGCGCCGCCCGGCGCGGTGCCCGACGGCCTCTACGCCTGCGCGCCGGGTGGCCCGAACGACTACGTCTACATCTACGTGCAGCCGATGAACCAGGGGATGTGGGAGGACTTCGCGCGCGCCATCGGCCGCGAGGACCTGCTCGCCGACCCGCGCTGCGTGGACGCGCCGACCCGGTGGCAGCATCGCGAGGATCTCAACCGCATCGCGCGGGCGTGGACCGGCGCGCGCCCGAAGCAGGAGGTGCTCGCGGTCCTGGGCAAGGCGGGCGTGCCGTGCGGCGCGATCCTCGACACCCAGGAGGTGCTCGACGATCCCCACATGAACGCGCGCGGTGCGATCGAGACGATCGACCATCCCACCCGCGGCCGCTTCCGGGTGCCGGGCTGCCCGATCCGGCTCTCGTCCGGAAAGCCCGTGACGACCCCGCCCCCGCTGGCGGGGCAGCATACCGACGAGGTGCTGACCGAGGTACTCGGGCTCTCGCCCACCGCGGTGGCCGACCTCCGGGCGCGCGGCGCGATCTAGTCCGTGCCCTCCGGTCACTCGCGGGCGATCCCGAGCGTCCGCTCGGTGATCGCCCGCAGCCTGCCCGCCGCGGCGGCGGTGGCGGTGTTCGGCACCCTCTACGGCGCGGCCGCTCGCCGCGTCCTCGGGGTGCCGCTGACGCTCGTCTCGTCGCTGCTCGTGTACTCGGGCGCGCTCCAGTTCGCGCTGGTCGCCCTGCTCGGCGTGGGGACCGCCACGCTGCCGCTGCTGCTGACCGCGGCCGTGCTCAACCTCCGCCACCTCGTGCTGGGCGCGGCCCTGCGCTCCCGCTTCGAGAGCGGGCCGCTCGGGCGGGCCCTCCTGGCCTTCTTCCTGGTGGACGAGACGTTCGGGTTCGCGATCGCGGCCGGCAACGCGGTGGAGCCGCACGCGGTGGGAGCGACCACCGAGCGCACGCTCCTCGTGGCCGGGCTGACGCTCTACGTCGCGTGGCTGGCGGGCACCCTGGCGGGCGTGCTGGGGGGCGGGCTCACCGCGGTCGAGAGCGCGGCGGGCGCGATCTTCCCGGTTCTCTTCATCGGCCTCGCCGCGCTCGCCGCGACCCGGTGGTCCCACGTGGTGCGCGCGGTCGCCGCCGCCGCCCTCACCGCCGCGGTGGCGCTGCTGCTGCCGGATCTGAAGACGCTCGCACCGGTCGTCGTGGGCGTGCTGGTGGCCCTGCCGGGAGGGCGGGACCGATGAGCCCATCGCTCCTCGTCGTCGTCGCGCTCGTCACCTACGGGAGCCGGGCGGCCGCGGTGGTGTTCCTCCCCCGCCCGGGCCCGCGCTTCGAGACCATCCTGTCGCGCATCCCGGCCGCGATCTTCGCCGGGCTCGCCACGTCCACGCTGCTGGGCGACGGCGGCGCGCTCGCCGCGCCGCCGGTGCTGGGCGCGGCCGCGGGCGCGCTCCTGGTCACGCCGGCGCGCTCGCTGCTGGTGTGCCTGGTGGGCGGGGCGATCGGCTACGCGGCGGGCGCCCTGCTGGCCTGATCGGCCGGACGCGTCAGCGGCGCGCGGGCCAGGTGCCCATGACCTGCCGCAGGATCGCGAACTCGCCGATGTGATACGTGTTGTGCTCGGAGACGATCAGCAGCTCGCGGATCAGGGTGTGCTGCCGCGCGTAGGGCAGTGCGGCGCCGAGGGCCACGCGGGGGTTGGCCGCGATCTTCTCGAGCGCGGCGCGGTCCCGCCGGAAGGCGGCCACCGTCTTGCGCCACGCCTTCGCGTCGGCGGTCGCGTCCGGCTTCGGCCAGTAGTCGTCGGGCCACGTGGGCAGCCGGTACTCCGGGTCCTCGATGTACTCGAGGATGTCCCGCTGGGCGATCCGCATGTGCTCGAGCAGGTGCCAGGGCGTGTAGGGCACGTTCGGCGGCCGGGTGTTGACGTGCTTCATCGGGAAGTCGGCCACCACGTCGTCGAACGTCATGTAGGACGGCCCGTGGACGAGGTTCCGCACCTCGGTCCGCACCGCGTCGCCCTTCACCGTGCCCCGTGCGGTCATCGCGCTCCTCCTCGATCGCACAGTACCCGCCCGCACCCCGGATTGACAAGGCCGCCTCCGGGGCTAGACTCGGTGAGCAGGAGGCGTCGAGCATGACGACCGGCAATCGTTACGCGTTCCGAGTGCTTCCCGGCATGCGCCGCGGCCTCCGCTCCGAGACGCCGCTGCCGACGCGCCTCGTCTCGAACGAGGAGTTCCCGCCCCTGCCCCAGACGCCCGCGCAGCGCCGCGTCGAGGACCGGATCCTCGCCGAGGCCGCGCGGC
Source organism: Candidatus Methylomirabilota bacterium (assembly GCA_035254745.1). GTDB lineage: Bacteria > Methylomirabilota > Methylomirabilia > Rokubacteriales > CSP1-6 > CAMLFJ01. The sequence goes on from DATFAJ010000240.1 coordinate 6,308, forward strand.
TCGCGCCGCGGCTCGGGCTGAGCCGCCGGGACTTCCTGCGCAGCAGCGGCGGCATGGCCACCTCGCTGCTGGCGATGAACGCGGTCTTCGGCCGGTTCTTCGACGTGCAGCCGGTCGAGGCCGCCGACCCGGCCGCATTCAAGGAGCGGCGCGGCGATTCCGTCTTCATCTTCGACGTGCAGCTGCACTACGTGGGCGCGGGCTACGACCCCCGCGACGAGGAGACGGGCCGCAAGGGCGCGGTGACCAAGCAGGCCCTCCTCGGGCTGCGGCAGGGCTCGAAGCGCCTGAACCCCAAGCTGGCCACCGACCGCGGCACCATGGCCGATCTCGCGTGGGCCAACATGGTCAAGGAGGTCTTCCTCGACAGCGAGACCGACATCGGGCTCATCTCCACGCCGCCCGGCCCGTATCCGCAAGAGGCCGTGGTGCCCCCGAAGGAGATGGCGCACATCCGCGACGAGATCAACCGGGTCACCCGGTCGCGGCGGATGCTCGCCCACGGGCTCATCACCCCCCAGCTCGGCCAGGTCGACCTCGACTTCATGGACCAGCAGGCCGCGACCCTCCAGGTCGACGCGTGGAAGGGCTACACCGGCGCCGCGCCCAAGGGCTTCGACCGCGGGTGGTTCGTGGACGACGAGAAGATCGCGTACCCGATGCTGGAGCGCGCGCGGAAGCTCGGGATCAAGCGCGTGTGCCTGCACAAGGGGCTGCCGCTCGGGCCGGTGGCGGACTTCAACCACCCGCGCGACGTCATCAAGGCGGCGCGCGATTTCCCCGACATCGACTTCGTGCTCTACCACGCGGGGCTGCTCACGGTGCCCCGTACCCAGTCGGCGGACGTGCCGTGGACCACCGAGTTTTGCCGGATGAAGAAGAAGCAGGCGGGGCTCAGCAACATCTACATGGAGCTCGGGTCCACCTTCGGCCAGCTCGTCACCACCAACCCCACCGCGTGCGCGCACCTCATGGGCCAGATCGTCGACGCCTTCGGCGCCGACCACGTGCTGTGGGGCACCGACTCGATCTGGTACGGCACGCCCCAGTGGCAGATCGAGGCCTTCCGCCGCTTCGAGATCCCGCAGGCCCTGGTGGACGCCCACCGCTACCAGCCGCTCAACCCGCTCGTGAAGGAGCAGATCTTCGGCCTCAACGCGGCCCGTCTCTTCGGGGTGGACGTGCGGGCCAAGCGCAACGAGCTGCCCACGGACTACCTGAGCCAGATCAAGATGGCCTACCTCGACGAGGGCCCCACCCCGAGCCACCACTTCTACGGCTGGACCGCCTAGCCGGGGTCAGGTCTTACATTACGACAATGTCGTAATGTAAGACCTGACCCCGATCAGACGTAGGTGCGGGGAATGCGGGTGTTGAGGTTGGTGAGGACCTCGTAGGGGATGGTGCCGGCCCAGTCGGCGATGTCCTCGCAGGTGATGAG
>DATFAJ010000241.1:0-2982 GCA_035254745.1 Candidatus Methylomirabilota bacterium
CTGGGCGGCTTCGTGGGCGCGGCCCTCACCCAGGGGCCGGTCGGCGCGGTGCTCGACGCGCGCTGGACCGGCACCATGGCCGAGGGGGCCCGCGTCTACCCGGTGGCCTCCTACCGCGGCGGCTTCGCGATCTGCGCGCTCTTCGTCCTGATCGGGGCCGCGATCAGCTTCCGGCTCGAGGAGACTCGCGGGGAGAACGTGTTCCACCGGCTGGCGGCGGCAAGCGCGCCCCGTAGGGCTCGAGGGGAATCCTGAGCGCGTTGGCCACGAAGGAGATCAGGTGGTAGAAGCCGGCCAGGACCACCAGCTCGACGAGCTGCTCCTCGGAGAAGTGCTCCCGCAGCGCCGCCCAGAGCGCGTCGTCCACCTGCGCGTCGTCGTGGAGCGCGTCCACCAGGCGGAGGAGCAGGCGCTCCCGCTCCGGGAAGGCGGCCGGATCGCCTCCGGCGGTGGCGGCCACCTGCTCCGGGGTGAGCCCCACCCGCCCGGCGAAGAAGGCCACGTGCACGCCCCACTCGTACTCGCAGCCGCAGCGGGCGCAGGCCCGGTCGATCACGATCTCCCGCTCGCGGAGGGTGATCGAGCCGCGGTCGAGCAGGCCGCCCGCCATCAGGCGCAGGAAGACCCGCTCGTTGCGGGCCAGCGTGCGGAACAGGGCGAGGGGCGGTACGCCCGCCGGCATCATGCGGTCCAGCGCGGCCTGGACCGGCTCCGGGTAGGGCGGCTCGAGGGGGTCGATTCGGGCGCTCATGGGGTCGATCCTCCGGCCGGGAGTGCTATCATTTCGGTAGCAGCGATGCTACCGCTACTCTTTCGATAGCGCAAGGAGGACCTCCGACCCATGGCCAGGACGCCCCGCCCCGGGCTGCCGGTGCGGGGCTCGCGGACCGGGCGACCCATCATGGCCCTGATGGACCTCCTCGGCCGGCGCTGGGCCCTGCGGGTGATCTGGGAGCTGCGGGACGGGCGGCTCACGTTCCGCGCGCTCCAGGACGCGTGCGGCGGGGTGAGCCCCACCGTGCTGAACGAGCGGCTGCGGGAGCTGCGGGAGAGCGGGCTGCTCGACGCGGACGGCGCGGTGGGCTACGGGCTCACCCCGCTCGGGCGCGAGCTGATCGAGCACGCGCTGCCGCTGGTCACCTGGTCGGCCCGCTGGGCCGCCGCGCTCACTCGCGGTCGAGGAACCCCTCGGTCATCGCGTTGACCTCCGGGATGCCGACGCGCGCGATCGCGTTGATGCGCGCCTTCACCTCCGCGAGCGGCCGGGACGGCTTGCGGGCGAGCAGCGCCGCGTAGTCGGCCGCCGCGGCGGCGAGCCCGGCGCCCGGCACCACCCGGTGCACGAGCCCCCACGCCTGCGCCTCGGCGGCCGAGTAGCGCGCGCAGCCCATGATGATCTCCTTGGCCCGCGCCGGGCCGACCATGCGGACGAAGCGGGTGGTGGTGCCCACCCCGAGCGGGACGCCCAGGTCCACCTCCGGGATCCAGAACTGGGCCTCGGCCGCCGCGATGCGGAAGTCGCAGGCCAGCGCCAGGCCCCATCCCCCTCCCACCGCGTGTCCATTCACCGCTGCGATGGTGGCCTGCTCGAGGTTCTCGAGCGTGGCGTTGGCGCGCTCGAAGAGCCGACGGAACTGGCTCTTGCGCGAGAGGAAGAGCCGGCGCCGCTCCTCCGGCGTGGCCGCCTTGGCGTGGCCCGCGTCGGCTCCCGCGGAGAAAACGGGCGGCGCGCCGGTGACGATCACGACCCGGGTGGAGGTGTCGTCGCGCAGCTCGGCGAAGGCGGCGCCGAGCTCGGTGAGCATGTCGTCGCTCAGCGAGTTGCGGCGATCGGGCCGATTGAGGGTGACGGTGGCGATGGGGCCGTCGCGGGTCAGGAGGAGGTTGGTCATCGGGTCCTCAGGCCACCCCTCACCCGGCCCTCTCCCCCGAGGGGAGAGGGGGGAGGGAGGCCTTCTCGTCGGCCAAGAGGCGGAGGCGGCCGTCGCGCACGATCCGGGTGGAGCGGGCGAATCCCGATCCCGCACGGCGGTCGGCCTCGACGGCGGGGCGCACCGTCTCGTCGAGGAAGCGCGCCACCGCGCCGGAGAGACGCCGCCGCACCTCACCGTAGCCCTTGACCACGTTGCCCAGCTCCGCCACCTCGCAGGCCAGCGCTTCGTCGAGGGGAGCGGCCGCGAGCACCGCCTCCTCCCAGCGGCCCATGAGGGCGAACTCTCGCTGCCGCCGCAGCGACGAGGGCCGGAGACCGCGCAGGCGGGCCAGGAGCCAGACGCGGAGGAAGCCCTGCACGGTGGTGGTCCGGACGTGCTGGCCGATGGTGGGGCGGCCCGCGGGCCAGCGGCGCTCCGCCCAGCGGGCGATCGGCCCGCCGATGGCCGCGGGCAGGATGCCGTAGAGCTCGTCGAGGTCGGGCTTGAGGTAGTCGGTGACGACCAGCACCGAGCCCTCGGGCGCCGCGTTCTCGCGGCGGATGCGGTCGAAGCGGCCGCGCCGCGTCTTGAGGTCGGCCACCCGGATCGCGTCCTCGTAGCTCATCCACACCGCGAGGCGGCGCGCGAAGGCGCGCGTGAGGCGGAGGCCCGGGTCGAGCGCCCGCACCCGCCGCACCCGCTCGAGGAAGAGCTCCGCGTAGCGCCGATCCTGGTAGTCGATCAGCCGCGCGATGGCCTCCCCCAGCACGGGGTGGAGCGCCGCCGGGAACTCCTGCTCCACCCGCGCGGCCAGGGCGGCGAAGGCGGGCCCGCGACGGCCGAGCGCGGCGGTCCGCTCGGAGCGGATCTCCGCCCACGGCCGCTCGGGTGAGCCCGCGGCCTCCGCGGGCGGGCCGGCGGCCACCAGCTCGACGCCGGCCTTGAGGCCGCGCACGTTGCGCTCGACCGCGACGCCGCCCTCGCGGATCGCGACCTCGAAGTCGGCCGCGGTCATCGGCACCGCCCCGCTGGCCGAGAGGGCCCCGAGCAGCAGCGCGTTGACCTCGCT
>DATFAJ010000242.1:0-9568 GCA_035254745.1 Candidatus Methylomirabilota bacterium
CGCACGTCGGTGAGCTCGGTCTCCTTGTAGTTGGCCACCACCCACACGTCATCGAGATCCACCACCGCGAGCAGCGCCTGGCCCGCGGTCACCACCTGGCCCACCTCGACCGACTTGCGGCTCACCCGTCCCGCCATCGGCGCGCGGATCGTGCAGTAGGTCAGGTTCAGCTCCGCCTGCTGCAGGTTGGCGAGCGCCTGGGCGAGCCGCCCCTGCGCCGCCTCCACCTGCGCCTGGCGCACCGCCACCTGCTGGCGCTGGCTGCGCGCGTTCTCGAGCGACGCCCGGCTCTCGTCGACCCGTCGCACCGACTGGGCGACCGCGGCCTGCTGCGAGCGCTGCGAGGCCTGGGCCTGGAACACGTCGCTCCGCGCCTGATCGAGGCGCTTGTGGGCCGAGTCGAGCGCGGCCTCCGCGGTCCGGTAGGCGGCCTCGGCGTGGTCCATGTCCTGCTGGGCCACCAGCTGGCTCTTCACGAGCGCGGCGATCCGATCGCGGTCGAGCTTGGCGCGGTCGTAGTCGGCCTGGGCCGAGCGCACCGCGGCCTCCGCGGCGGCCACCGCGGCGAGGCGCGACTGGATCTCGGCCACGCGCTGCTCGAGATCCTGCCGCGCCATCTCGGTGCCGTGCTGGGTGGCGCCCAGCGCGGCGTCGGCCTGCTGCACGAGGCTCTTGGTCGAGTCGTCGGTGAGCGGCACGCTGACCACCGCGTTCTGGAGATCGCCCTTGGCGGAGACGACCGCGGCGCGGGCCTGCGCCATCGCGACCTCGTAGTCGCGCGGGTCGAGGCGCACCAGCACCTGATCCGGCTTGACGTCCTGGTTGTCGTTGACCGCCACCTCGACCACGATGCCGGGAACCCGCGCGCTCATCGGGGCGATGTGCGCCGTGACGTAGGCGTCGTCGGTGGAGATGTGATGGCGCCAGTAGTACCAGGTGTAGATCCCGTAGCCGATCGCGACCAGCGCGACCAGCGCGATGCCGAGCAGGGCGTAGCGGCGTCGCGGTGGCGCCTCCTGATAGGTGGTGAAGCGGGCCCGCAGGCGGCCGGAGATCCCCTCCTGATCGAGATCCGTCATCGAGTTCGCGCCTATAATGGCGGTCGGTACCCGACCCGTCAAGCATGGCAGACGAGAGCCCGCCGCCGACCACCTCCGCCGCGGACGCCACGGCCGAGTGGCGCCCGCGCTCGAGCCCGGTCCTCATCGCGATCTCGGTCATGCTGGGCACCTTCATGGAGGTGCTCGACACCTCGGTCGCCAACGTGGCCCTGCCCCACATCGCGGGCAGCCTCTCGGCCACCCCGGAGCAGGCGACCTGGGTGCTCACCAGCTACCTGATCTCCAACGCGATCGTGCTGCCGGTGACCGCGTGGCTCAGCGCGGTCTTCGGCCGCAAGCGCTTCCTCCTCGTGTGCATCGTGATCTTCACGCTCGCCTCCGCGGCGTGCGGCGCGGCCAACAGCCTGGGACTCCTGATCCTGGCCCGGGTGGTGCAGGGCGTGGGCGGCGGCGCGCTCCAGCCGATCGCGCAGGCGATCCTGCTCGAGAGCTTCGCGCCCGCGCGGCGCGGCCGCGCGATGGCCGCCTACTCGATGGGGGTGATCGTGGCCCCGATCCTCGGCCCCACCCTCGGCGGCTGGATCACCGACAGCTACTCGTGGCGCTGGATCTTCTACATCAACCTGCCGGTGGGCTTCGCCGCGCTCGTGATGACCCAGGCCTTCATCGAGGATCCGCCGTACCTGCTGCGGACCGTGCTGCGCCGCATCGACTACTGGGGGCTCGGCTTCATGGCCCTCGGGCTCGCCACCCTGCAGGTGGTGCTCGACAAGGGGCAGCAGGTCGACTGGCTCGCCGCGGAGTGGATCCGCTGGACGCTCACGATCTCCTGCGTGGCGATGGTCGCCTTCATCGCGCGCGAGCTCGTGGCCGACGAGCCCATCGTCAACCTGCGCATCCTGGGCGATCGCAACTTCGCCACCGGCACCGTGCTCATCACCGCGATGGGCGTGGTGCTCTACGGTACCACCGCCCTGCTCCCGCTCTTCCTTCAGACCCTGCTCGGCTATCCGGCGCTCCAGGCCGGGCTCGCCACCAGCCCACGGGGCCTGGGGGCGCTCCTGTCCGCCATCGTGGTGGGCCGGCTCGTCGGCGTGCTGGACGCGCGCCTGCTGGTCGCGGTCGGCTTCGGCTTCCTGGCCCTCTCCGGCGTCTGGCTCTCGCGCCTCACCTTCGACGTGGCGTGGTCGAACATCGCGTTCGTGACGTTCCTGAACGGGCTCGCCAACCCACTCATCTTCATCGCGCTCTCGACCATGTCGTTCGGCACGCTCCGCCGGGAGCAGATGGGCGGGGCCACCGGCATCTACAACCTGATGCGCAACCTGGGCGGCAGCGTCGGGATCTCGGTGGCCACCACGCTGCTCGCGCGGCGCGCGCAGGTGCACCAGAACATCCTGGTGGCGCGGATGACGCCCTACGACCCGATCTACCAGCAGAAGCTCGAGTCGCTCCGGCAGGCCCTCATCCCGAAGGTGGGGCCGTACGCGGCGGGCCAGCAGGCGGTGGGCATCCTCTACAAGACGCTGGTGGCGCAGGCGACGCTGCTCGCCTTCGTGGACAACTTCCGGCTGATCACGGTGCTCGCGATCTGCAGCGTGCCGCTGGTGCTGCTGCTGAAGCGGGTGCGGGCCCGCGCCACGCCCGGCGCGCACTGAGGCGCGGCCGCGCTACTTGGCGGGCGCGGCGGGCTTGGCGGGCTCGAACTTCGACGCGTCGGCGAGCGCGCCGATGGACTGCACGCCCTCGAAGCGCTGACCACCGACCACCCAGGTCGGGAACGCCTTCACCCCCGCTCGCTCGCAGAGGTCGGGCCGCGCGTTCACCCCGTTCGGATCGCACTCCACGTAGGGCAGCTCGCGGGCCGCGTCGCCGAACAGCGCCTTCTGCTCCTGGCAGTGCGGGCACCAGTAGGCCCCGTACATCACCGCCCCGGTCTCGCGCAGGTGCCGCGCGAGCGCCAGCTCCGAGCCGCTGTCCACCCCGGAGGGCATCGCGAAGATGAACGCGGCGCCGAACGGGACCAGGATCGCGGCGGCCAGCCCCCCGGCCACCAGCGCGCCGATCCGCCCGCGATGCCCCGGAAGGGCGGCGCGGCGCCACCAGAGCACCGCGAGGATGGCCACCATGAGGCCGGTCGAGGCGAGGCAGTAGACGCAGGTGGCGTGGATCACCAGCACCGACAGCGCGGTGAGGTAGATCGAGAACCCCACGCCGCCGGCGGTCAGATAGAAGGCCCAGCGCCAGCGCCGGGGCCCGAGCCCCATCACCGCGAGCACGCCGATGGCCCCGTAGAGCAGCGCGCCCCACAGCGCGGTCGGCACGCCCAGCAGCATCGCGTAGCGGCTCGCCTGCACGATGTCGCAGCCGCTGCCGGACAGGCAGAAGGCGGCGGTGGTGCCGGTCCACTTGAGCCAGGTCAGGTAGGCGGAGATGACGAGGCCGGCGGCGGCGAGCCCGGCCACCAGGGGGTCCGGGCGGGCGGGCGCTTCGACCGGTCGGCCGTGCTTGGGTGACGCCATGACAGCGTTCACAGTACCATACGAGCGCGCGACCGCCGATGTTGCGCCGGCCCCCGCGGGGGCGCTAGGCTAGCGTCCACCCTCAGGCCCCAGGAGGAGTCAGGCCCGTGTTCCCGCTCCCGCCCCTCACCGACGAGCAGCGCCGCGTGGTCGAGCGCGTGGCCGTGCTCGCGCGCGAGCACTTCGCCCCGCGCGCGGCCCGCTACGACGCCGACTCGACGTTCCCCTACGAGAACTACGCCGACCTGCACGCGGCCGGCCTCCACGCGCTCGCGGTGCCGCGCGAGTACGGCGGGGTGGGCGCCGATCCGGTGACCTACGTCCACGCCCTGCGGGAGATCGCCAAGGGCTGCTCGGCCACCGCGCTGACCTTCAACATGCACTCGACGGTGACGACCTTCCTGGCCGCGCTGGCCTCCGAGGAGCAGAAGCGGCGCTACTTCGGCGAGGTGGTCGGCCGGGGCGCCCGCATCGCGTCGATCACGAGCGAGCCCGAGCAGAGCTTCCGCGACAAGTTCGTGCTCAACACCGTGTTCCGCCCCACCGGCGACGGCGGCTACCGGGTCGCCGGGGTCAAGCAGTTCTGCTCCCTCGGGGACGCGGCCGACTACTTCTTCATCACCGGCATCCTGGAGGGCCAGACGAGCGCGCGCGACGGGGTGATCTCGGCCATGATCCCGAGCCGCGACGCGGGGGTGAAGATCGAGGGCACCTGGAACGCCACCGGCATGCGCGGCACCATCAGCCACACCATCCGTTACGATTGCGCGGTCGACCCGAGCAACGTGGTGGGCCGCCCCGGCCAGTACCTCACCATCGACCTGCAGGGCTTCGCGCTCGGGTACGCCGCGGTGTACCTGGGCATCGGCGAGGTCGCCTTCGAGTACATGGCCGAGATGGCGCGCATCAAGACCCAGCGCCCCTCGACCGAGCCGCTCAGTCATCACCCGCTCGTGCAGCGCACGGTGGCCGAGGTCGGGACCCAGATCCGTGCCGCGCGTCTCCTGCTGCACGAGGCGGCCTGCGTGAAGATGGCGGGCGACCGAGAGGCCACCATGCTGGCGGTGAACCAGGCCAAGGCCTACTGCGCCGACGTGGGCCTGATGGCCACCGAGCGCGCGCTGCGCATGGCGGGCGGCCGCGGGATCCTGAAGGAGCTACCGCTCGAGCGCTGGCATCGCGACGCGCTGGCCGGGCCGGTGATGCCGCCCGCCAACGACCGCTGTCTCGAGACCGCGGGCAAGCTGCTCTGCGGCCTCCGCGCGGCCACCCTCGAGTTCCAGTAGGCGCGCGGGCCGACCAACCGGACCACCAAGGAGAATCCATGGCCAGCATGCGCAAGCACATCGACGGCGGCTCGCTCGTCGTGATCGGGACCACCTTCGGGCTCTTCGTGATCGCCCTGTTCGTGAAGGGCTTCTCGCACGAGATGCTGCTGGAGGCCGGGGTGTTCCTGGTCTCGGTCAAGCTCATCATCATGTCGTACAAGAACGCGCTCCTCGCCGAGCGGCTCAAGGATCGGCTCGACGAGATCCACGGCAGCCTGCGCCGGTGACCGCGATGCGCCTCGACGTGGTGCGACGCGAGCTGGCCCAGGGGGCGGAGACGATCACCTCGCTGGTGGTGGGGGTCTCCCCGGAGGAGGCGCGGGTGCGGCCGGCGCCCGAGGCGTGGTCACTCCTCGAGGTGGTCTGCCACCTGCACGACGAGGAGCGGGAGGACTTCCGGCCGCGCCTCGACCTGGTGCTGCACCGCCCCGGGGAGGCCTGGACCCGCATCGATCCCGCCGCGTGGGTCACCGAGCGGGAGTACAACGCGCGCGAGCTCGCGCGGACTCTCCAGGCCTTCCTGGCCGAGCGGGAGCGCTCGCTCGCCTGGCTCGGGAGCCTGTCGGCGCCCGACTGGAACCGCGAGTACCGCCCGGCCTCGGGCCCCGCTCCCGCGGGTGGCCCGATCACCGCGGGGGACCTGCTGGCCTCCTGGGCCGCCCACGACCTGCTGCACACCCGCCAGCTCCTCGAGCTGCGCCGGGCCCGCCTGCTCGCGCACACCGCGCCCCACCGCACCCAGTACGCGGGTGACTGGTAGAGAACCGCGCGCCCTCCTGGCCGCGGGCGCGATCGCGCTCGTCGTCTCGGGCGTCGCGCCGCACGACCGGCTCACGTGGGGGCTCGAGGTCGCGCCGATCGTGATCGCGGGGGCGATCCTGGTGGCGACCGCGCGCCGCTTCCCGCTCACCCCGCTCGCCTACCGCCTCATCTTCGTCCACGCCCTGATCCTGATGCTGGGCGGCCACTACACCTACGCGGAGATGCCGCTGGGAGACTGGGTCGCCGACGCCCTCGGGCTCGCCCGCAATCCCTACGACCGCCTCGGGCACTTCGCGCAGGGCTTCGTGCCCGCGGTCGTGGTCCGCGAGATCCTGATCCGACGCTCGCCGCTCCGCCCGGGCAAGTGGCTGGCCTTCCTGGTCCTCTGCGTGTGCCTGGCCATCAGCGCGGCCTACGAGCTCTTCGAGTGGTGGACGGCGGTGATCGGCGGGGCGAGCGCGGACGCCTTCCTGGGCACGCAGGGCGATCAGTGGGACACTCAGTGGGACATGTTCATGGCCCTCGTGGGAGCCGTCACCGCCCAGGCGCTGCTGGGCCGCGTCCACGACCGCCAGCTCGCGAGCCTCCAGGAGCGATCCCATGGCTGAGCACAAGGCGACGGTTCGCTGGGCCCTCCCGACCGACGGCGACGCCTTCCTGAAGGGGCGGTACTCGCGCGAGCACACGTGGACCTTCGACGGCGGCGCGACCGTGCCCGCCTCCCCCGCGCCCTCCGTGGTCCCGGTGCCCTACTCGAGCCCGGCCGGCGTGGATCCCGAGGAGGCCTTCGTCGCCTCCATCGCGAGCTGCCACATGCTGACCTTCCTCCACGTGGCGATGCGCCAGGGCTTCGTCGTGCAGTCCTACGAGGACGAGGCGGTGGGTGTCATGCGCAAGAACGAGCGCGGGGCCATCTGGGTGGCCGCGGTGACGCTCCACCCGCGCATCGCCTACGGCGGGGAGAAGCGCCCGACCGCGGCGGACGTGGACCACCTGCACCACCTGGCCCACGAGCAGTGCTTCATCGCCAACTCGGTGAAGACGGAGATCACGGTGGCGCCCCTCCCGGCATGAGCGGCCTCACCATCCTCTTCGACCTCGACGGCACGCTCACCGACTCGCGGGCCGGCATCACCGCCTCGCTCCGGCACGCGCTCCAGCGGCTCGGGCGGGAGTGCCCGGACGACGAGGTGCTGGCGACCTTCATCGGCCCGCCGCTGCGCGGCACGCTCTCCACGCTGCTGGGCACGAGCGACCCGGCACTCGTCGAGACCGCGCTGGCGTACTACCGGGCCCGCTACGACGAGGTGGGGCTGTTCGAGAACGCGGTGTACGACGGCGTGCCCGAGATGCTGGAGGGCGCCGCCCGGCTCGCCGGCCCCATGTTCGTGGCCACCGCCAAGACCCGCCACGCGGCCACCCGCATCGTGGCCCACTTCGAGCTGGCGCGGCACTTTCACGCGGTCTACGGCGCGGAGCCGGGCGGTCGCTTCGACCGCAAGGTCGACCTGCTCGGGCACCTGATCGAGACCGGGGTGATCCGGGCCGAGACCTCGGTCATGGTGGGCGATCGGGACCTCGACATCGCGGCGGCGCGGGCCCATCACATCCGCTCGATCGGGGCGCTGTGGGGCTTCGGCGACCGCCGCGAGCTCACCGATGCGGGTGCGGATCTCCTGTGCGAGAGCCCGCGCGCGCTGGTGGCGTGCCTCGCGCGCGCGGCCGGGTAGGCGTGCCGCCCGCCTTCGACGCGATCCCGGCCCGGCCGAAGGGCTACGGCTCCTCGCCGCCGGGGCTCGAGATGGCGCCGGCGTCTCGCGGATCGCGGCACGATTGACACGCTCGCGAGCGACTCCTATCATACCGGCCACCGTCGCTGCCATCGTCCCTCACTCCTGTTCCTCTCCGAGAGGACCCGGGGCACGCTCAAGGAGGCATCCATGGCCGTCAAAGTGCTCGAGCTCCACCACCACGGCATCCGCGTCGGTCCCTCACCCGCCGACGTGAAGAAGGCCTACGGCTTCTACCACGACGTGCTCGGCCTCGACGCCGACCAGGGCCGCCCGGTCATCCCGACCATCGACGGCTACTGGATGGACGTGGGCGGCAACGCCCAGATCCACCTCATGGGCGTCGACGGGCAGTCCAAGTTCGCCCAGGGCCCGGACAAGGACCCGTCGCGCCCGCACGTGGCGCTCGCGGTGCCCGACATCCAGGAAGCGAAGGCCGAGCTCGAGCGCATGGGCGTGGAGCACTGGGTGACCCGGGGCGTGGTGGGCCCGGAGTCGCAGCAGATCTTCATGTACGACCCCTTCGGCAACATGATCGAGCTGCACCAGGCGGGCACCTGCCGCTGCGTCACCGGCAACCGCCAGCCGGTCAAGGGCATGAGCTAGTGCCGGTCGCTCCCCCCCAGTCAAGACAAGCCTGGCTGGAGTTGGTGTCCCGCCTGACGCGCGAGCACATCGCGCCGCGGGCGGCCGAGTACGACGCGGCGGGCGCCAACCCGATCGACAGCTGGCGCGTGCTCGGACGGGAAGGTTTTCTGGCCTCGTGCATCCCCACCGCGTACGGCGGGCTCGGGCTCGACATGCCCACCTACGTCGGGGTGATCCGCACCATCGCGCGCGGCTGCGCCAACACCGCGATGACCGTGCACATGCACTCGACGGTCATGCGCTTCATCGACGCGCTCGGCACCGACGCGCAGAAGCGCCGCTACTTCTCGGAGGTGGTCGAGCACGGCCGGCTCTTCGGCAGCTGGGGCAGCGAGCCGGCGGTGAGCCTCTCGCGCAGCTTCCTGATGGAGACGGTGGCCCGACAGGACGGCGACGCCTACGTGGTCGACGGGGTGAAGCACTTCTGCACCATGGCCCTCGGCGCCTCGCGCTACATGGTCTGGTGTGCGCTCGAGGGCGGCACCGACATGGGCAAGTCCCTGCTGCAGGTCCTGGTGCCGGCCGACGCCCCCGGCATCGCCACCGACGGCAAGTGGAACACGCTGGGCATGCGCGCCACCTTCAGCCCGTCGGTGACCTTCACCGGGGTGCGCGTGCCCGGCGACGCCGCCCTCGGCGATCCGGGCCTCGCCCTGCGGGTGGGCGTGGTGGAGAGCTTCGCGCTCGGCTACGCCGCGGTGTACGCGGGCATCGCGGAGGGCGCGCTCGCCTTCGCCATCGACTACGCCAAGCGGCGCGTGGTGAAGCCCGAGAACATCGCGGTGGCCCACGACCCCGCGGTGCAGCGGCACATCGGGGAGCTGTCGGCGCACCTCGACGCCGCCCTGCTGGTGCTGGCCGACACCGCGGAGCGCTGGGAGGGCGCCGACGTGCAGGAGCGCGGCGTGCTCGGCAACAAGGCCAAGTACATCGCCACCGAGGTCGGGCTCGCGGTCACCTCCAAGGTCATCCAGGTGGTGGGCGGCCGCGGCGCCTACAAGGACTTCCCGGCCGAGCGCGCCTTTCGCGACCTGCGCACCTCGACTCTGATGCCGCCCACGGTGGATCGGATGCTCGAGGGCATCGGCAAGAGCGCGCTCGGGATCGAGGGCGGCATGTTCAAGGTCGCCGGCCAGTAGATGGCCGTGATTCGCAGCGACGTGATCGGCAGCCTCCTCCGTCCGCCCGAGCTCAAGGCGGCCCGGGAGCGATGGGAGCGCGGTGAGCTCTCCGCGGCCGCCTTCAAGCAGATCGAGGACCGCGCGGTGGACGAGGCGGTGCGCCTCCAGGAAGAGGCCGGCCTCGACGTGGTCACGGACGGGGAGCTGCGTCGCTACGCCTTCTTCGGCCACCTGATCGACGCCCTCGACGGCTTCGACAAGCAGGGCGGCTGGGCCATCCCGTTCCACAACGAGGCGGGCGAGCGGCTCGTCTTCAAGCGCCCGGTGGTGGTCGAG
>DATFAJ010000243.1:0-2232 GCA_035254745.1 Candidatus Methylomirabilota bacterium
GGTGACGAGGGCGGCATGACCACTCCTCATGTCGACCTCACGCTCCCCGACGCCGAGCGTCGCCTCGCCGCATCGCTCTCGATTCCGTGGCGCGATCTCCTCTACACGCCCGGCCCCGATCTCACCTCCCCGCTCGATCCCGGCGCCTATCGCTCGAGCCTCGTCGTGGTCCGTGACGACGACGTCGCCGTCCGCGTGACCTCGCGGGTGACACCCGCGTTCGGCGGAGAGCTGTGCCGCCTGCGCCTGGAGACGCTCCCGTTGACGCGCGCCGCCGCCTTCGGCTCGTTCTTCGAGCCGGGGCGCAGCGGAACGGTCTACGCCTTCACCCCCGACCGCGAGGGCGGCGCCGCCCGGGCGCCCGAGCGCGCGGAGTGGCGGTACGAGGGCGCCTCGCTGGCCGCGCGGCTTGGTCGCGTCGGCCAGGTGCGCGTGCTGCGGGAGCGCGGGCGCTCCGGCGCGGGCTCCTGGGTCGCGGACCGCGGGCTCGTGCTGCGCTGCGCCGACGGCGGCGAATGCATGTTGCTCGGCGTCACCGAGCCGGCGGAGGCCGCGCTGTTCCTACCCGCGCCCGGACTCTACCGCGCGCTCCTCGATCCGCACGGGGCGGCGCAGCCGGGGGCCACCGTGCGCGATCTCCTCGGTCACGGCGATCGGGACCACGACGTCGAAGTGACGGTGGAGCTGCATCCCCTCTGAGATCGGCACTGCCAGTGGCAACGCCGCAGGGTGGGGTGTACGGTGGCCTCATCGCCTCATCACCTCAGCCAAGGAGGACACCATGGCGACCAAGACCGCCACCACCACCGCCGTCAACAAGACCGCCAAGGTCAAACCAATTCCGACCGGGTATCACGCGATCACGCCGTACCTGATCTTCGACGGCGCCGCGCGCGCGATCGACTTCTATCAGCGGGCCTTCGACGCGAAGGAGCTGTTGCGCATCCCGGCGCCCAACGACCGGATCGGTCACGCCGAGATCAAGGTGGGCGACTCCGTGATCATGATGGCCGACGAGCATCCCGAGATGGACGCGTACGCGCCCAAGCACTTCGGGGGCTCTCCGGTCAGTCTCCTGCTCTACGTGACCGACGTGGACGCGATGTTCAAGCGGTCGATCGCTGCGGGCGCCATCGAGGTGCGCCCGGTCGCGGACCAGTTCTACGGGGACCGCTCCGGCACGCTGAAGGACCCCTTTGGCCACACGTGGCACCTCTCCACCCACAAGGAAGACGTGAGCATGGAAGAGATGGCCCGCCGCATGGCCGCCATGAAGCAATAGGGGGTCAGGTCTTACATTCCGACATTTTTCACACCGGAATGTACCCAACCCGACACACTTGAAGCCGCGGTGGCCGGGGCGGTAGCGTCGCCGAATGGCGCGCCCGCTCCGGTTACCGTTCCCCGGCGGTGTCTATCACATAACCGCGCGGGGCAACGACCGGCAGGCGATCTTCGAGGACGACGCGGACTGCTCGCGCTTCCTGATCGTGCTGGCCTCGGTCGTCGCGCGATATCGCGTTCGCTGCCACGCCTACTGCCTGATGGGCAACCACTACCACCTGCTGCTCGAGACGCCGGAGGGCAATCTCTCCGCCGCGATGCGGCAGCTCAACGGGGTGTACACCCAGCGGTTCAACCGACGTCACGAGCGGTGCGGCCACGTCCTGCAGGGACGGTTCGGCGCGCAGCTCGTTGACGGCCCGGCCTATCTCCACGAAGTCTGCCGCTACATCGTCCTGAATCCGGTGCGCGCGGCCCTGGTGCGCCACCCGCGAGATTGGCGATGGAGCAGCTTCCGCGCGACCGCCGGCGAGGAGTCGGTTCCCGGGTCCTTGACCGTCGACTGGATCCGCTCGCTCTCGGGAGGCCACGGCCTCGCCCGCGCCGTCTCGGCCTACGCGCGATTCGTGGAGGCGGGCCTCGACTAGACCGACGCCGCGCTCGATCACTTCAGGTCGAATCCCGAACCCGCCGACCGGGAGCGGGCGCGTCGCCTGGCCGAGCACCGCCGCACCGTCGCGCAGTGCCCCGAGATCCCACGCGCCCGGCGCTTCGCCCCCAGACCCCCGCTCGCGGAGATCTTCACCGGCGTCGCCACCCGCGCCGACCGTGACGCCCACGCGGTCATCGCGGTCCGCGGCCACGGCTACGCGATGAAGGAGGTGGCCGACTTCATCGGTCGCCACTACGTGACGGTGAGCCGCGCCCTCGCCCGTGCGGACGGGCTGC
>DATFAJ010000244.1:0-4023 GCA_035254745.1 Candidatus Methylomirabilota bacterium
GCCAGCGTGTCGACGCGCGTCTCGTCGACGAACTGACGCGCCTCGGCCGGGGTCGTGAGGTCGGCCGGCGACGGCGGGGCATCGTGAATCTCGGATCCGCTGCCGATGTCGCCGACCTCCCCTTCGACGAGGATGTCCGGCCGGATGGACTTCAAGGCTTCGACGGCCTCTCGGGTCTGCCGAATGTTGTCCGCGATCGGCAGGGTCGACCGATCGAACACGACCCAGTCGAATCCCGCCTTCGCGGCTTCGACGGCGCCCGGCAGCGCGTGCGTGTGGTCGGCGTTCAGGAAGACCGGGAAGGCGTATTCCTCGCGCAAGCTCCTGACCAACGCCGCAACCTGACGGACCCCGATGAACGCCCGTTCACCCTCGGACACGCCAACGACGACCGGCACCTTTCGCTCACGGGCGGCCTCGAAGACTGCCTTGAGGCCGAGGAGGTCGGACACATTGAAGTGTCCGACCCCGACTCCATTCGCCTGCGCATGTTCGAGGACTCCACGGAGTGTCGGCACGGATCCCACAATGTCCTCCTCTGCGATCGGCAATCCCCTTTCTTACCTTCTACGCCTGGTGCTCGGTCACTGCGCGACTCCTCAGGGGCCGCCGCTCGCATGATTATGATGCGACCGGGATGCCAATGGGTCGCTCCGCGATCTCGGGAAACCGGAGACCGTCCATGTCGCGGAGGAGGAGGACGCCATATCGGTGTTGGGCGCAGGCCCGTCTTCTCTTCCTCCTGCCGCCGCGGGCTGCGGAGTGCTCGCGAGACATGAAGGTCGGCGTGGTCTCGGATACGCACTTGCCTCGCTTCGGCGATCGGCTGCCCCCGGGGCTCCGCCGAGGCCTCGGCGAGCAGAGCGTCGAGCTCATTCTCCATCTCGGTGACTTCACCGGTCCGCGGGTTCCTTCTCTCTTCGAGGCCCTGGCTCCACTGGAGGCGGTCGCCGGCAACAACGACCCACCCGCTCTCGTCCGGCGCTTCGGCCGGCGCAAGGTCGTGACGCTCGACGGCGTGCGGGTGGGCCTGGTCCACGGCGACGGAACGCGCGGCACGACGACGAGCCGGAGCCTGAGCGCCTTCGAGGATGACGAGGTGGACGTCATCTGCTTCGGGCACAGCCACCGCCCGGTCTGCGAGCGGCGCGGCGAGATCTGGCTCGTCAATCCCGGGTCGCCCACGGACAAGCGGACCCAGGCTCGCTACTCGTACGCGGTCCTCGACATCCGAGGCGCCCACGTCGAGCCGCGGCTGGTGTTCTTCGATCGAGACGGGATCGAGCCCCGCGACCGGACGCCACCCGCCCGCGGAGCTCGGGCGGCTCAGCCTTGACGGGAGCTAGCGCGCCTTCAGACGGGCGCGGGCCTCCTCCAGGTCCGGCACGTTGCTGGACGAGGCGGCCAGGAGCGGCGACTTCGTGACCGCGAGCGCGGCGGCCGCGGCCTCGTTCTCGGTGATCTTCGCCATCACCGCCTCGCGCGCGCGGTTGAAGTACTCTCGGTTGGTGGCCACGAACTCGCGGGATTGCCGGAGCTTCGCCACGTAGCCGTTGATCTCCGGGACCACGTAGCGCGCCACCATGTCCCAGCTCCGCATCGTGTTCTCCGGGTTGGCCCAGTCGTGGACGAAGCCGACGACGGTGCCGAAGCCGCCGGAGATGTCGAGGACCGACTTGATCCGCTCGACGAGATCGTCCGGGGTCCCGATCGTGGCGACAGCGCCGGGGGCGAACGCGGTCTTGTCCACCGCCTCGTCAGCGCTCTTGAAGGTCCGCGCGCCGGGCCGCTGCAGGGTGGCGGTGATGTACTCGTTGTTGTGCCGTAGCAGACCGTCGCGGGCCTCGGCGCGGGCTCGGTCGCGGGTCTCGGCGATGTGCCAGCTCAGCAGCACCCGCCAGTTCTTGCGGTCGACGGTCTGGCCGTGCTTGGCCGCCGCGTCCTCCGCGAAGCTCCACTGCGTCGGCAGCGCGTTCAGGCCTTCCTCCGAGAGCGACCCGATCGAGATGATGCCGATGCCGTGCTTTCCCGCCAGGGTCATGCCCGAAGGGCTGATCTGGGAGGCGACCGCGCAGGGCATCTCCTCCTGCAGCGGCAGCAGCTGCAGGGCGGCGTCCTGGAGCTCGAACCAGTCGGACTTGACGGTCAGGCGCTCGCCCCGGAACAGCCGGCGGATGACGCCGATGGCCTCGTCCTGCCGGTCGCGGAGGAGCATCGGATCGATCCCGAGGGTGTGCGCGTCCGACGCCAGGGCTCCCGGCCCGGAGCCGAAGATCGCGCGCCCACCGGTCATGTGATCGAGCTGGACCATCCGCTGCGCCACGTTGAAGGGGTGATGATAAGGCAGCGAGACGACGCCGGTGGCGAGCTTGATGCGCTTCGAGCGCTCGCCCGCCGCGGCGAGGAACATCTCGGGCGAGGCGATCATCTCCCAGCCGCTGGAGTGGTGCTCCCCGCACCAGAATTCCTCGTACCCGAGCTTGTCGAGATGCTCCACGAGGTCGAGGTCGCGGCGGAACTGCAGCATCGGGTGCTCGCCGATCGGATGGTGGGGGGCGAGGAAGGCCCCGAAGTTCAGACGTGGCATGAACAGATCTCCTGGTTGGTGATGATGGGCTTCCGACCGCACCCCGACCGAGCCGGCCCTTCCCCTCCGCCCAAGGTTACCATCGCTCGACGCGGCTCGGCCATGCCGTCGCGGCCGCGCGTTCTGCGGTATAGTCGGCGGCGGGCCACCGGCCGGGCGTTCGCGCGAGCGGCCGGCAATCCCGAGGCCCCGAGGAGCCCCGGCCGTGAAGGTCATCGATGCCATCGCCCGCATTCTCAAGACCGAGGGCGCCGAGTTCCTGAGCGCCTACCCGACCACTCCGCTGATCGAGGCCGCGGCCAAGGCCGAGATCCGGCCCGTGCTCTGCCGCCAGGAGCGGGTGGGGGTGGGCATCGCCGACGGCTACGCGCGGGTGACGAACGGCCGGAAGCTCGCCGCGTTCTGCATGCAGTACGGCCCGGGGGCCGAGAACGCGTTCCCCGGCGTGGCCACCGCGTACTCCGACTCCACGCCGATGCTGCTCCTGCCGCTCGGCCATCAGCGCGACCGGGCCCAGGTCTTCCCCCTGTTCAGCTCGGCGCGCACCTTCGCGTCCGTGACCAAGTCGGTGGAGACCATCACGGTGGGCAGCCACGTCGCGGACGTCATGCGTCGGGCCATCAGCCTGATGCGCATGGGCCGCCCGGGCCCGGTGATGGTGGAGATCCCCGCCGACGTCGTGAACGAGGAGGTGCCCGAGACCGTGATCGACGCGTACCGGCCGGTCAAGGCGACGACGGCCGGCGCCAACGCGCGCGACGTCGAGACGGCCGCCCGCGTGCTCCGCGAGGCCCGGCGGCCCGTGATCCACGCCGGCCAGGGCGTGCTGTACTCGGAGGCGTCGGAGGACCTGATCGAGCTGGCCGAGCTCCTCCAGGCGCCGGTCATGACCACGCTGGAGGGCAAGAGCGCCTTCCCGGAGGACCACCCGCTGGCGCTCGGCACCGGCGGCCCGGTCGTGACCGGACACACCTTGCAGTATCTCCGCGAGGCCGACGTGGTCTTCGGGATCGGGTGCAGCTTCACCCGCCACGGGATGGCGGCCACCATCCCCGCGGGCAAGATCCTCATCCACGCGACCAATGACGAGCGCGACCTCAACAAGAGCTACGCCGCCCACTACCCGCTCCTGGGCGACGCGCGCCTCGTGCTGCGCCAGTTCATCGAGGCGGTCAAGGGGCAGGGGGGCCGCCCGGCCGGGCGGGAGGCGGTGCGCGCGGAGCTCGAGCGCGTGCGTGCGGCGTGGCTGGCCGAGTGGGCGCCGACGCTCGGCTCGGCCGAGGTCCCGATGACTCCCTACCGGGTCATAACCGAGTTCATGCGCGCGGTGGATCCACGCGACGCCATCGTCACCCACGATTCCGGGAGCCCGCGCGATCAGCTCCTGCCGTTCTACCGGGCCGTGCCGCCGCGCAGCTATCTCGGCTGGGGCAAAT
>DATFAJ010000245.1:0-10146 GCA_035254745.1 Candidatus Methylomirabilota bacterium
GCAGGGGCCGTCTCGAATCGGCTACCTGTACGTGGACAAGCGCGGCGAAGCCCCCGGGATGCTGACCGACTTCCAGGGCTGCCAGGTCGAGGCCTTCAAGACGCCGACGCCGGTGATCCCCGACACGGACACCTCCGGGATCTTCTCCAACCTCTGGGCCAAGTTCTTTCCCCGCGGCATGACCTCCAAGCCGCCGAGCCCGGACGACTGGGTGCTCAAGTACTTCGCGGCGTGCCTCACCCGCCGCGGCTACGCGGTCTCCGGGGTCACTCGCTACCAGTAAGGCCGGCTGACGCGCGAATCACTCCTCGACACGCCGGAAGGCGATCTCGATGTCCGCTCCGGTCGTGGGGTCGTTGGCCACGCCGTACATCGTGTCGCCGGAGCGGACGAGCGACGACCACCGTCCCTGGGAGAAGACGACCAGGCGCCCGCGCTCG
Organism: Candidatus Methylomirabilota bacterium; assembly: GCA_035254745.1. Lineage (GTDB taxonomy): Bacteria > Methylomirabilota > Methylomirabilia > Rokubacteriales > CSP1-6 > CAMLFJ01. The sequence goes on from DATFAJ010000245.1 coordinate 441, forward strand.
GCCACCGTGCCCGACCAGCGGCCCGGCTTCGCGAGATTGTTCGCGGCCGCGGTCGGCGTGATCGACAGGGTGAAGGTCCCGTCGGTCTCGATCCGGAGCCGGCACGTGCCTTCGTCTGCCTAGTACGAGCCGCCGAGCCACCAGAAGACCCCGTGCCAGCTCCCGGCCAGGCCCTGGACCGGCGAGGCAGCGCTGGACGCGGAAGCGCCCAGGCTCGCGCAGCCGGCGATGAGCAAGCCGAGCACGAGCGCCACGCCGGCGGTCCCGAGGGTTCCCCGTCGCATCGGATCAGCTCCTCCTGTCCGTTTGGATGGATCCGGACCCGGATCGGGTTCTCCCGTCCCCGCTCAGTCGCCGTAGCCCACCAGCTCGACGTACCCGCGGCCCGCGATCCGGCGGCCGGCGGCGGTGCCCTCGACGCGCACCGCGCCCTCCCAGTAGCGGGTGCCGACGATCAGCTCCTGGTCGGCCAGCCGGGGGATGATCTCGAGGCTGAGCCCCGCCCCGGGGATGGCGAGCCGCCAGCGGCTCGGGTAGCGCACGCGGCTCCTCGGGCTCGTCCAGTGGTCGCGCGCGTCGAACGTCACCTCGTCCGCGGCGAGCGTCCGCGTGGTCCCGTCGGCGGCGACGAGCGTGCCGGTGCTGTGGAGGTCGACCGCGCCGTCGCGCCGGCGCAGGCGGTACACCATGACGTCGCGCCCGTCGTCGAGCTGGAGCGCGAGCCAGTCCCAGCCGACCAGGTCCGGGCCGAGCGCGCTCGTGCTCCACTCCCGGTCCATCCACGCGAGACCGGAGACCGCGAGCGGCTCGCCGCCCGCGCGCACGCTGCCGCGGGCGCTCATCCGCGACCGCGAGTAGTAGTAGGACGCATTCCCCGGCTCGGGGCCCTTCCGGCTCAGGCCGTGGTCGCCCTGGAGCACGACCGGCTTGTCGCTCGCGAGCACCAGGTCGATGGCGACGTCCCCCTGCGCCGCGCGGAGCCGCACCGGCAGCCCGTCCGGGGCCTCGCTCGCCGCCGACCAGTCCTCGAGCCAGACCCGGAACGGGGTCGCGCGGGCTCCGGCCAGGTCGAGCGCTTCCCGGCCGAGCCGGCTCCACGCGTGAAAGCGCCGTCCCGCGGTGTCGGTCAGCGCGAAGTGGGCGAGGTAGAGCTGGCTCGCCGCCCACGCGGAGGCGCGGGCGGGCACGCCGGCCGCGGGCGGCGCGAGCGCGGTGCGGAAGAACGTGAGCTGGAATCCGAAGTGGCGGCCGGCGGCCGTCTCGAGGTTCCCGGTGTAGTACCACCACTCGGTGCGGAACTCGGGATGGGGGCCGAGGTCGGCGGGAAACGAGAACCGGCGCGGCGCCGTCGCCCGCGCGAAGCCGGCCGGGTCGCCCGGACCGAGCGCCGCGCTCACGGTCAGGCTCGCCCGGACGCCGTCCCCCGCCGCGTCGTCGCGGCCCGCCCACCGGGCGAGGGCGGCCACCACGCCCACCGAGACGAGGGCCACCGCCAGGCCCAGGGTCGCGCGCGCGCGCCTACTCATCGCGGAGCGCGTCGGCGGGCAGCGCGCGCGCCATCCTCCACGCGGGATAGAGCCCGGCCAGCACCGCGGCCAGCACCGACAGCGCCACTCCCTGCAGGAGGATCGCCGGCGACGGGTCGATCGGCATGGTCCAGCCGAACGAGCGGCGGTTGATCACGAACACGAGGATGCCGGCCAGCAGCAGGCCGCCGGGCACCGCGAGCACGCCGGCCAGCAGCCCCATCAGCCCGGTCTCGACGGTCACGAGCCTCCACACCTGGCGCGGCGTCAGGCCGAGCGTCCGGAGCACCGCGATCTCGCGGGCCCGCTCGAGCTGCAGCGCCATGAGCGCGGCGAGCATGCCGATGAAGGCGACCGCGACGGTGAGGGTGCGCAGCACGCCGGTGACGGCGAAGGTGCGGTCGAAGATCTCGAGCGACGCCTCGCGCAGCGCCCGGTTCGAGCGGACGACGATCTCCTGGCCGCCGGCCGCGCGCGCGCGCAGGTCGGCGATCAGGGCTCCGAGGTCGGCCCCGGGCGCGGCCTCGATGGCGAGCCCCGAGACCTTGCGATCGTCCCAGAAGCGGTCGTAGGTCCGCCGGCCCATCACCACCACTCCCGCGCTCGACCCGTAGTCGTAGAACACGCCGCCCACCCGGAAGTCGTGGTCGCCGCGATCGGTGCGCAGCCGGACCGCATCGCCCGGGCGCACCGCCCGACGATTCGCGTAGGGCTCGGACACGATCACCGTGTCCCCGATCGCGCCGTCACGACCCGGGCTCCAGACCACATCCGCGCTTCCCTCGCGGAATCGCCAGCGCGGGGGCCGCGCGGGATCGACGTCGAGCGCGACCACCTGCACCGGGCCTCCCGGGCCGGGCACGAGGACGCTGCGCGACGTGCCCGCCCGGGCCACGCCACGGGTGGCGGCGAGGCGCGTGACCAGCGCGGGATCGAGCGTGGCGTCCGGACGGTTGCCCACCAGGCTCGGCGCCGAGACGTAGACGTCGGCACGCAGGGTGCCCTCGAGCCAGCTCACCACCGCCTCGCGGAAGCTCGCGATCATGATCCCGACCCCGATGGCGGCCGACACCGCGATCATCAGCGCGGCGATGGCGACCGAGGTGCGGGAGAACGCGGCCACGATGCCGCGGGCGGCGAGCCGGCCGACGGTGCCGAACCCGGCCGCGATCGGGGGCTGGAGCAGCCGCAGCAGCCCGAGCGCGGCGGCCGGCGCGACGAGCGCGGAGCCGATCATGAGCACGAACAGCCCCGCGAATCCTCCCACGATCCCCGCGGGCAGGGCCAGCACCAGGGCGCCCCCCGCGACCAGCCCCGCCCCGATCCACGTCGCGCGCGTCACCATCCGCCGCGCGCTCGTCTCGAGCGCGCCCCGGCTCATCACCACGCGCGGCGGCGCCCCGGTCGCCTCGAGGGCGGGCGCGAGCGCGGCGGCGAGCGTCGCGCCGACCCCGAGGAGCACGCCCTTGGCGAGCACGAGGGGATCGAGCGTGACGTCGCGCACCGAGAGCACGAAGTAGAGGTCGTTGATCGTCCGGGTCACCAGCCCGAGCAGGCCCCGGGCGAGGGTGAAGCCGAGCGCCAGGCCCGCCGCGGTCCCCACCACCCCGATCAGCGCGGCCTCGGTCATCACCAGGGCGAAGATCTCCCCGCGCGTCACCCCGAGGGCGCGGAGGGCCCCGATGAGGGGACGGCGCTGCACCACCGAGAAGGTCATCGTCTGGTAGATGAGGAACATGCCGACGACCAGGGCAAGGAGCGACAGCGCGGTCAGGTTCCACTGGAAGGCGCGGATCATCTGCGCGGTGGTGCCGGCCCGGGCGCCCGCGGTGACCAGCTCCGCGCCGGGGGGCAGGCGGCGCGCGACGCGCTCGAGCAGCGCGCGGCCGGCCTCGTCGTCGGAGGCGATGAGGTCGATGCGCCCGATCCGCCCGGCCGCGCCGAAGATCTCCTGGGCGCTGGCGATGTCGGTGACGAGCAAGCCGTCGAGGGCGCGGGCGCTCGCCGGATCGCCGGGCTCGAGGAGCCCCACCACCACGAGCTCGCGGCGCGCGCCCGCGACACGGATCGCGAGCCGATCGCCCACCGCGAGACCGAGCTCGCGCGCGGTGGGCCGCGCCACCAGCACCGCGCCGGGCCGGGTGACGAGGGCGGCCACCGTGGAGAGGCGGTCGCGCGGCGGCGGGTCCCGGCGCTCGCCGGCGGAGGCACCGGGAGCGCTCGATCGCCCCGCCTCGCCGAGGTACGGCCGGAACGGCTCCTCGGCGAATGGATCGACGCCGAGCACGGTGAAGGTCCGCCCGGGCCGGTCCGCGGCCGCGACGTCCCCGGAGAGGATCGGTGCGGCCGGGCGCGCTCCCAGCTCCACCTTCAACACCCGGTAGAAGTCGTCCGGCAGCCCGGAGGGGCCCGCGACGATCTGGTGTGTCGCGCGGCCGGTGACCGCCTCCGTCGCCAGCGAGAACGCCCGCCGCGCGCTCTCGTTGGCGAGATCGATCGAGACCGCGACGGCCACGCCCAGCGCGATGCCGAGCACCGCGAGGCCGACCTGCCACGGATGCCGCCCGAGGTGCCGGAGGCCGATCCGGCCGAGCTGGCGCCTCACCCGCCGCTCCGGGCCGGGGCCCCGGGCGCGGCGGGCTCCTCGACGAGGTGACCGCGCTTCACCGAGAAGATCCGGTCGGCGACGCCGACGACCTCGCGGCTGTGCGTCACCATGACCACCGTCTTGCCGCCCTCCCGCGCGAGACCGTCGAGCAGGGCCAGCACCGCGGTCGCGGTCTCCGCGTCCAGCGTCCCGGTGGGCTCGTCGGCCAGGATGAGGGCGGGCTCGTGGACCAGCGCCCGGGCGATGGCGACCCGCTGCTGCTCACCGCCGGACAGCCGGTCCGGCAGGCTCGCGCCCCGGCCGCCGAGGCCGACGCGCTCGAGCAGCCGGCGGGCCCGCGCCACGCCGGTCGCGTCGGCCAGGCCGTTGAGCTCGAGGGGCAGGAGCAGGTTCTCCTCGACGGTGAGGAGCGGAACCAGGTTGAAGAACTGGAAGACGAAGCCGATGCGGCGCCGACGAAAGCGCGTCCGCGTGTCCTCGTCGAGCGCGGTGAGCTCGGTGCCGTCGACCACGACGCGACCCGAGGTCGGCCGATCGATGCCGGCGATCAGGTTGAGCAGGGTCGACTTCCCCGACCCGCTCCGCCCGACGAGCACCGCGATCTCCCCGGGCTCGATCGCCACCGAGACGTCGCTCAGCACGGCGCGCTCGGAGTCGCCCTCGCGGTAGGTCTTGCTGACGTGGAGGAGCTCGACGGCGGGCCCGGGCATGCCCCGCCATTGTACAGGCCACAGGCGCGAGGAGCGGGGGGCGATGCCCGGCGGACGGGCCGGCTATGCCGTGGACGGCCAGTGACGCACGAGCCCGTTCACCACGACCGCCGCCACGCACCCGAGCGGCAGCCACGCGAGCAGGGACGACGATCGCGTGTGGAGCAGAGCCCCGGCCAGCGCGCCGGCTCCGTAGACGAGAAAGACCGCGGCGAGGAGGCGCAGGTGCCGAGAGGACGAGCCGGCCGGCCAGCCGTCCGCGGCCTCGCCGGACGGCGACGGGCCGCGCGGGGAGAGCCAGCCCACGAGCTCCGCCATCAGACTGGTCAGCGTCCCGGTGATGTAGGTCGACGCCACTCCGGGCACGCCGAGATGGCGGACCGCCGCGGCCTGGATCCCCATCGCGAGCCCCGAGAGCGCGATCAGCACGACGGTCACCGCGTCGGGGCGCGCCGCCGTCGCCTTCACGTGCCACAGCGCGCCGAAGACGGCGAGGACCACGCCCTCGAGGGTCAGCGTGGCGGTCACGATGGGCGGCCACGTGCCCCGCGCCCGGCCCCGGAGGAGCATCAGCGCCCCTCCGGCGGCGCCCACGCTGAAGGCCGCGAGGGCAAGGGTGGATCGGAGCGCGGCCATCAATTCTCCCTGGCCGACGGCCAGGGCGAGCAGCACCGTGTTCCCGGTCATCATCGCGGTGAACACGCGATCCATCTCGAGATAGCTGATCGCGTCGATCAGGCCCGCGGCGCAGGTGAGGACGAGCAGCATCGCGTCGCGACTCGCGGCGTCTCGCTTCACCCGGCGAAGCGTAGCACGGCGCCAACACAGGGCGCTCCGCCCACCGGGCCGGCCGGCCGGAATGGGCCAGGCGGGCGCCCGACGGAACCGATCGCGGGCCCGCTGCATCAAAAGGCACGAGATCGGCCGGAGGAGGGCCGAGGCCATGGACGACATCAGGAAGGTATTGCAGGATCAGCTCGCGCTCACGGTCGATCGCCTGAAGGGTCTGGGCGGGGCGGTGGCCTTCGAGGACGATCCCGGGGCCCGGGAAGACGAGGGCCAGGGCGAGGCGGCGGGGGATGCGGGGCGGATCAGCGAGGACCGGGAGATGACCTTCGCGGTGCGGGGTCTCCTCGTCGAGCGGGCCAATCGGCTCGCGGCGGCGCTCGACCGCCTCCGGTCCGGCGAGTACGGGATGTGCGAGGCCTGCGGCGAGCCGATCAGCCCGGCCCGCCTCCGGGCCATCCCCGAGGTCACGACGTGCGTCCGCTGCCAGGACGCGGAAGAGCGGCGGGCGCGGGTGGCACCGGAGCAGCTCGCGCACCGCTGATCCCGTGGTCCGCGCGGCGGGGGGCGCCGGCCGTGCCCCTCGCCGCGCCACGCCTTGCGGACCCGGTCCGACGCGACGTACCCTCTCGGTGCGGGCCCGGGGGCCCGCCCCCTCTATGGCCCTGTCGACGGCGAAGGTAAGCGGGCTCATCGGTCTCGTCGTCCTTCTCTCGACCGGATGCGCACCCTTGCCGGACATCCGGCTGCGGAACCCTCAAACCGGACAGACGTTCACGTGCTCCGGGGAGGCGGGGCGAACCGACGGGCGATGGTGGGACGAGATGGCCAAGCGAACCCGTGACGGCTGCGTGAGAGACCTGGAGGCTCAAGGCTACGTCGTCGCCAAGTAGCGCTTCCGGAGTCGTGCCCCCGTCAACCTCGGCCCACCGGACCATCCCGGCCCTGATGCAGGCCACTCAGGTGTCCGCGCCGTTTCACCGTCCCGGCTGGGTCTACGAGGAAAAGGTGGACGGCTACCGCGTGGTCGCGGTCAAGACCGGCGAATCCCTCCGCCTGATCAGCCGCACCGGAGTCGACTACGCCAAGCGATTCCCCGAGCTGGCGCAGTCACTCGCGGCGCTCCCCGCGGAGACGTTCACCCTCGACGGAGAGGTCGCGGTCTATGACCAGGCCCGCATCTCTCGCATCGAGTGGCTGCGCGCACGGCCCAAGGACGTGCCCGCGTCCGGGCCGGTCTACGTGGCGTTCGACCTGCTCGAGCTCGGCGGCAGGGACGTGCGGGGAGAGCCCTTGTGGAAGCGCCGGAAGCTCCTCGAGTCGCTGATCGCGGGCCGGCGGACGGTGTTGCCCGTCCGCCGGCTGTCGAGCAACGGCCTCAGGGCGTGGGCGCAGGCCGTACACCGCGGCTACGAGGGCATCGTCGCGAAGGACCCGGAGTCACCCTACGAGGCGGGCCGCACGTCGCGGTGGCTCAAGGTGAAGCAGCCCGACTACCGGAAGGACGCGAGAGGGTTCTACCGGGAGTAGGGCGTGGCTTCCCTCGCGCCGCCCACTCGTTGCGAGGGTGCGGTCTCTGATCCATAATCGCCGGCATGGCGAAGTGGCGGGTCCATCCGGACGAGGAGCCGAGCCGGCAGGCGCAGACGCTGGCCGACCAGGTCGAGCGGGACGGCGGGACGGTGCTGGCCATCTACCGCGAGCCGGTGGGCGATCACTGGCAGATCTTCGCCCTGCTGCCGATGGACAAGGTGGAGCCGACGCCGTACCAGCGTGACCTCTCGCCCACCCACGTCAAGCGGCTGCAGGAGGTGGTCAAGAAGATCGACCGCTTCGTGGATCCGGTGGTGATCATGTCGCCCCGGCCCGGGGTGTACTGGACGCCCAACGGCAATCACCGCCGCGCGGTCCTCGCCAAGCTCAAGGTCAAGACCATCCCCGCCATCCTGGTGCCCGAGCACGAGGTGGCCTTCCAGATCCTGGCGCTCAACACCGAGAAGGCCCACAACCTCAAGGAGAAGTCGCTCGAGGTGATCCGCATGTACCGCGGGCTCGTCGACGAGGCGCCGGCCAAGGACGAGGAGAGCTTCGCCTTCCAGTTCGAGTCGGCCCACTTCATCACGCTGGGCCTGCTCTACGAGCAGAACAAGCGCTTCGCGGGGGGCGCGTTCGCGCCGATCCTGCGCCGGGTGGACAAGTTCCTCAAGGGGCACCTCCCGAAGACGCTCAAGGAGCGCGAGGAGCGGGCCGCGCTGGTGCGGGAAGCGGACGAGGCGCTCGGCGGGGCGGTGGCGCGAATCAAGAAGCGCGGGATCAACCACCCGTACGTCAAGAACTACGTCCTGGCCCGCACCACCCCGCTCACCCGGCAGCGCAAGACGCTGCCCGGGTTCGAGCAGACGTTCCGCAAGCTCGTCGACAACATCGAGGCCTTCGACGTCTCCAAGGTGCGCTACGAGGACATCCAGCGCTCGGCCATCATGGCCGTGCCCGCCGGTTGAGCCCATGGCGCGCCCGGGCAAGCTCCCCGAGACCGAGATCGCCGCGCGCCTGGCCGCGGTCCCGGGCTGGTCGGTGAAGGGCGGCAAGCTCCACCGGGAGCTCACCTTCGCGGACTTCGCGCAGGCCTTCGCGTTCATGACCGACGTGGCGCGCGAGGCGGAGGCCCTCCAGCACCATCCGGAGTGGTTCAACGTCTACAACCGCGTGGTCATCGATCTCACCACCCACGACGCGGGCGGCGTCACCACCCTCGACTTCGAGCTGGCCCGGCGGGCCGAGGACCTGGCCGGTCGCCGCGCCCGTCCCGCGTCATGACCGGTCGCGTCGCCATCGTCACCGGCGGCACCGGGGCGCTCGGCCAGGCGATCACCACCACCCTGCTCGAGGCCGGCGCGGCGGTCGCGATCCCCTACGCGGTCCCCGAGGAGCGCGCCGCGCTGGAGGGGCGGCTCGCCCCCGAGCTTCGCGCGCGGCTCCTGCCGGTGGCGGCCGACGTCACCGACGAGGGCGCGATGACCAAGTTCGTCGCGGCGGTTCGCGAGCGGCACGGTCGAGTCGACGGCCTGGTCAACGCGGTGGGAGGCTTCGCGGGCGGCGACCTGGTGTCGACGCCACTCGGCGAGTGGGAGCGCATGATGAAGCTCAACCTCACCTCCGCGGTGATCGCCTGCCGGGCCGTGCTGCCCGGCATGATCGCGGGGGGCGGCGGGCGCATCGTCAACATCGCCTCGCGCGCGGTGCTGCCGCCCCAGGGAGGCTTCATCGCCTACACCGTCTCCAAGGCGGCGGTCATCACGCTCACCCAGGCCCTGGCCCAGGAGGTGCGGGCCCACCGCATCACGGTCAACGCGGTCCTGCCGAGCACGATGGACACGCAGGCCAACCGCCGCGCGATGCCCGACGCGGACCGCTCCGGCTGGGTCACCACCACCGACGTGGCGAGCGTGGTGGCCTTCCTGCTGTCCGACCGCGCAGCCGCCGTCACCGGCGCCAGCCTCACGGTCTGAGCGGGGTCGGGATGGAGCGCTTCGACCTCGTGGTGATCGGGGCCGGTGCCGCCGGCATCACGGCGGCCAAGACCGCGGCCGACCTGGGCGCCCGGGTGGCCCTCGCCGACCGCGGCCCGCTCGGCGGGCTCTGCGTCAACCGCGGCTGCATTCCCAAGAAGGCGCTGGTCACCGCGGGGCGCGTGCACCGGCGGGTCCGCGAGGCGGCCGCGCTCGGCACGGTGGCCGGGAGCGTGCGGCTCGACTGGGAGACGGTGCAGCGGCGACAGCGGGAAGTGGTCGAGGCCCTCCGGCCCGACGCGGCCGATCTCGAGAAGCACGGCATCCGCGTCGCGATCGGGACCGCCCGGTTCAGCGACCCCCACATCGTGGAGGTGGACGGCACCCCGCTCGGCGCGGAGCGCTTCGTCATCGCGGCCGGCTCCGAGCCGGTGATCCCCGAGGTGCCCGGCCGGGAGCGGCTCATCACCTCGGACCAGCTCCTCTTCCTGCCCTCGTTCCCGGCCTCGCTCACGTTCATCGGGGGCGGACCGGTGGCGGTCGAGCTGGCGGGCGCCTACGCCGACC
>DATFAJ010000246.1:0-17356 GCA_035254745.1 Candidatus Methylomirabilota bacterium
CTCAAGCGCAAGCCGAGCGACTACGTGCGGAGCGGGTCGATCTTCTTCTCCTGCGAGGCCGACGAGTGGCTGCTGCCCCAGGCGCTCAAGCTGGTGGGCGAGAACCAGATCGTCTACGCCTCCGACTTCCCGCACTGGGACCACAGCTACCCCGCGTCCCTCGACGAGATCCGGGAGCGCGGCGACATCACCGACGTGCAGAAGCGCAAGCTGTTCGCCGACAACGCGCGGAGACTCTACGGCCTCAAGGGATGAGGCCGGGGCGGCCGCCCCGGCGGTAGCCCTCGTCGGCGCGCGCAAGCGCTACGGCGCCGTCGAGGCGCTGCGCGGTGTCGACCTCACCATCCGCGCGGGGGAGGTCGTCGCAATGCTCGGACCCAACGGGGCGGGCAAGACCACCTCGATCAGCCTCATGCTCGGGCTGCGGCAGCCCACCGCGGGTCAGGTGCGCCTCTTCGGGCTGCCGCCGACCGACCGCCGCGCGCGGAGCCGGTGCGGGGTCATGCTGCAGGAGTCGGGCACCACGTCGGTCCTGACGGTGCGCGAGATCGTGGACGTCTTCCGCGTCTACTACCCCGCCCCGCTGCCCGCGGAGCGGGCCATCGCGATGGCCGGGCTCACCGAGCAGGCCGCGGTGCGGATCGGCGCGCTCTCGGGCGGCCAGCGGCAGCGGCTCTACTTCGCGCTCGCGATCTGCGGCGATCCCGACATCCTCTTCCTGGACGAGCCCACCGTGGGGATGGACGTGGAGGCCCGCCGCGCCTTCGTGGCCAGCATCCAGACCCTCGCCGCGGCGGGCAAGACCATCGTGTTCACCAGCCACTACCTGCGCGAGGCGGAAGAGTTGGCGCGGAGGATCATCGTGATCGACCACGGCACCGTGATCGCGGACGCGAGCCCGCAGGAGCTGAAGGCACGCGTGCCGGGCAAGAAGATCACGCTGGTCGCGGGGCGGCCGTTCACCGGCAAGGATCTGGAGGGCCTGCCCGCCAGCGTGATCAGCCTGAGCGGGGAGCGCGCGAGCCTGCTCAGCAACGAGCCGGCCGCGGTGCTCCGCGAGCTGTTCCACCGCGGGGTGGACGTGGTGGATCTCGAGGTCACCGGCGCGGACCTGGAGGAGGCGTTCCTCGCCCTCACCCGGCGCGTGGAGCCGGCCGCCCCGTGAGCACGGAGGCACCAGGGGGAACCCGGCGCGACACCGCGCCGCTCGGGCGCATGCTGGTGGTGCAGGCGCGGAGCGAGATGCGCATGCGCTGGCGCATCCCCGCGTTCAGCGTGACCATCGTCGCGCTGCCGGTGCTGTTCTTCACCTTCTTCGGCCTGCCCTACGTCAAGCAGACCCTGCCCAACGGGATCAACCTGGGCGCGTACCTGATCGCGTCCTTCGCGGCCTACAGCGTGGGAAGCGTGATGGTCTTCGGCTTCGGCATCGGGGTCGCCACCGAGCGCGGCCTCAAGGTGGACGTCCTGATGCGGGCGACCCCCCTGCCGCCGGTGATCGCCATTGCCGCCAAGGTGGTGAACGCGCTCGCCTACGCGCTGCTGTCGCTGGTCGTGCTCATCGTCTACGGGGTGATCGTGGGCGGCATCCGCCAGGATCTGCTCGTCTGGCTCGACATGATCGCGCGGCTCCTGGCCGGCTCGGTGCTGTTTATCGCGCTAGGCTTCGCCATCGGCTACACGTGCGGGCCCAACGTGGCGCCCGCGGCGGCGAACCTGGTGTACCTGCCGCTCTCGTTCGCCTCCGGCCTCTTCCTGCCGCTCTCGCAGCTGCCGGGCTTCGTGCGCGCCGTCGCGCCCTACCTGCCTGCCTACCACTACGGCCAGCTCGCGTGGAGCGCGGTCGGCGCCGGCACCGAGCCGATGGCGGTGAGCCTGGCCTGGCTCGCGGGCTACACGGCGCTCTTCCTCGCGATCGCCTTCCGCGCCTACCGCCGCGAAGAATCCCGCAAGTTCGGCTGAGGGGTCAGGTCTTACATTCCGACATTTCCGTGAGCCCTGCCTGCGCCGCGCGCCGGGAAAATGTCGGAATGTAAGACCTGACCCCGATCTAGGCGGTCGCTTTCTTCTCGCGGAGGGTCTTGATCTCCGCGGTGGAGTAGCCGAGGTCGGCGAGGATGGTATCGGTGTGCTCCCCGCGGAGGGGGGCGGCGCGGCGGACGCCGGGGGACATGCGCGAGAAGTGGAGCGGGGTGCCCACGACCGGGATCTCGCCCAGCTTGGGATGGGTCACCCGCTGCACGATGCCGCGCTCGGCGGTCTGCGGATCGTTCATCACCTGGTCGACGGTGTTGACCGGGGTGGCCGGCACGTCGGCCTCCTCCAGGCGCTTGAGCAGCGGCTCGCGGTCGAGCTCGCCGATGGTCCGCTCGAGGATGCCCTCCAGCTCCCCGCGATTCGCGACCCGCCCCTGGTTCTTCTCGAAGCGCGGGTCGGCGGCCAGGTCGCTCCGCCCGAGCGCCTTCGCGAGCTTCTGCCAGAAGCGGTCGTTGGCCGCCGCGATGAAGATCCACTGCCCGTCGCGGCACTTGAAGTTGCGATAGGGCGAGAGCGACGGGTGCCCGGAGCCGAGCGCGCGCGGCAGCGCGCCGGTGAGCAGGTAGCCCTCGGCGTGGAACGCGAGCAGGCTCACCGCGGTCTCGAGAAGCGACCCGTCGACCCGCTGGCCGAGACCGGTGCGCCCGCGCTGGATGATCGCGTTGGAGACCCCGAGCGCGCACAGGATCCCGGTGGTGAGGTCGAGGAACGACACTCCCGCCCGCACCGGCTGCCCGCCCGGCTCGCCGGTGATGGACATGATGCCGCTGAAGGCCTGCATCAGCGCCTCGTAGCCCGGGCTGTCCTTGCGCGGCCCGGTGCGCCCGAAGGCGGAGACCGAGCAGTAGATGAGCCGCGGGTTGATCTGCGACAGCACGTCGTAGCCCAGGCCGAACGACTCCATGGTGCCGGTGCGGAAGTTCTCGATCACCACGTCGGCGTCCTTCACCAGCCGCTTGACCACCTCCACCGCCTCCGGCGTCTTCAGATCGAGGGCGATGCCGCGCTTGTTCCGGTTGAAGAGCAGGTACGCGGCGGCCTCGCCGTCCTTGTGGGGCGGCCAGGTCCGCGACTCGTCACCGGGGCCGGTGTCCTCCACCTTGATGACGTCGGCGCCCAGGTCCGCCAGCAGCGCGCCGCACCAGGGCCCGGCGATGACGCGCGAGAGATCGATCACACGGATGCCGTCGAGGGAGAGCGACGAGGTCGGGAAGGGGGTGGTCGTCATGGCGCGTACTATACCGCCGTTGGCGGTGTATATTCACCCCTCGCCGGTCCACCTTCAGGCCAGTCCACCTTCAGGAGGGTCCGCCCATGGAGCTCTACGACGTGATGACCACCACGTTCTCGGGCCGCGACTTCACCGACGAGCCGCTGCCCGACGAGACCCTGTTCAAGATCCTCGACCGCGCGCGCTTCGCCCCGAGCGGCGGCAACCGTCAGGGCTGGAAGGTGATCGTGGTGCGCGACCGCAAGACCCGCGAAGGCCTCGCCGCGGCCACCGAGCCCGCGGCGAAGCGCTACGCAGCCCAGGTGCAGGTCGGCGAGAGCCCGTGGAACACCATCGACCCGACCCGCGTGGACGCGGCCACCATCGAGCGGACCCCGCCGCCCGCGCGGCTGATCGAGCCGGTGCTGAAGGCCGCGGTGGTGCTGGTGATCGGGGTGGACCTCAAGGTGGTGGCCTCGATGGATTCGGAGCTCGAGCGCGTCGGCGTGATCAGCGGTGCGTCGATCTACCCGTTCGCCTGGAACATCCTGCTCGCCGCCCGCCACGAGGGCTTCGCCGGCACCATCACCACCCTGGCCGCCGCCCGGGAGCCCGCGGTGCAGGCGCTGCTCGGCCTGCCGTCGCACGTGGCGCTCGCCGCGGTGATGCCGCTCGGGCGCCCGGTGAAGCGCCTCACCCGGCTCAAGCGCAAGCCGGTGGAGGAGTTCGCGATGCTCGAGCGGTGGGGCGGCCCGCCCCTTCGACCGGGCCGCGCCTAGCCGGGGCCGGCCGCGCTTCACCGTCGGTCGGGAGGGGTGTCCTCGGTCAGGAGCTGGAGGATTCGCTCGCCGGTGATCTCGCCGGGGATCAGCACGTGGTCGGCGCCCGCACGCAGGAGGTCGATCGCGTCGGTCTTCTCCTCGCCGGTCATCACGATGACCGCGCGTGGGGCCAGCCGCCGCAGGTTGCCGACCAGCCGCCGGGTGCTGATGCCCTTGAGGAACGTATCCGAGATCGTCGTGACCACCACGCGCGCCTCCTCGATGCCCAGGTGCTCGAGCGCGTCGGGGTTGGCGAGGTCGCCGTACTCCCAGCGGAAGCCCCGCGCGACCACCCCGTGGGCGCGGTTGACGTCGTAGTCGATCAGCGTGATGCGTGCCTTCATGTCGGGAGCCTGCGCCTCCACCAGGTCCAGCACGGCCTGCGCGATGCGGAAATGCCCGAGCAGCACGATCTCGGGAGCCCCCCGCACCTCGCGCGGCACCGGCGCCGCCACCGCGACCCCGTGCCCGAAGGGTCGCACGAGCAGGCGGGCGATGCGGTCGTTCCAGGTGATCAGGTACGGGGCGAGGAGCGAGGTCAGGATCATCGCGGTGAGGACCACCGCGCTCGCCCGCTCCGACACGTGGCCGTAGCCGGCCCCGAGGGTCAGGATGACGAGGGAGAACTCGCTGATCTGGGCCAGGTTGAGCGCGGTCACCGTCCCCGCGTAGAGGCGGTCGCCGAGCAGGCGCGCGGTGGGCACCACCGACACCAGCCGGCTCACGAGCACGAAGAGCACGATCAGCACCGCCTGGCCGAGCACGTCGCCGGTCGGGATGGGGACCTTCATGCCGAGGGCCACGAAGAACAGGGTGACGAAGAAGTCGCGCACCCCGGTGACCTTGGAGATCACGTCGGAGCCGTAGGGAAAGGCGGAGATGCTCACCCCCGCGATCAGGGCGCCCATCTCCCGCGACAGGCCGAGCTGGTCCGCGAAGCCGGAGATCCCGAAGCACCACGCGACCGAGGAGATCAGCACCAGCTCCGGCCGGCGCGCCGAGATCTCGAGCAGGGGGGCCAGGATGAAACGGCTGGCCAGGAAGGCGACCCCGACGAGCACGCCGCCCCCCGCGATCGACTGGGCGATGCGCACCACGCCCGGCTCGGCCAGGCTCGGCTGCACCGCCATGAAGACGATGGCCCAGATGTCCTGGACCACCAGCACCCCCAGGGTGAGGCGCCCGGAGAGGATCTTGAGCTCGAACTTCTCGCGCAGCAGCTTGACCACGATCAGGGTCGAGCTGAGCGAGATCACGATCGCGAGGTAGACGAGGTCGAAGCGGCCGTCCCCCACCCGGTAGCCGAGCCAGGAGAAGAAGGCGACCCCGAGCAGCGCGTTGACCACGAACTGGCCCACCCCGAGGGCCAGCATCGAGCGGCCGAGGCGCTCGAGCTCGCGCAGGTCGATCTCGAGCCCGATGATGAACAGGAGCAGGATCAGGCCGATCTCGGAGATCAGCTCGATGCTCTGGGGGTCGGTGACGAGGCCGAAGCCCATCTGGGAGCTGAGCAGGATGCCACCCGCTATGTAGCCGAGGAGCAGCGGCTGGCGGAGCAGGCGGGCGGCGTGACCCAGCACCGCGGCGAAGATGATGCCGAGCGCGATGTCGCGGAGCAGGGTCACGTCGTGGACCACCGGTCGCCGGGGCCTCCGTCTTGGGATAGAATCGGTCGCCGTATCCTATCCAACTTTCCGACTCGGAGGAGGATCTCGTGGAGCAGCGCACCCTCGGCAAGAGCGCACTGGCCGTCTCGGCCATCGGACTCGGCTGCATGTCCATGTCCAACGTCTACGGCAAGTGCGACGACGCGGAGTCCATCGCGGTCGTCCACCACGCCCTCGACCTGGGCGTCAACTTCCTCGACTCCTCCGACATGTACGGCTGGGGGCAGAACGAGGAGCTCCTGGGCCGGGCCCTGCGGGGACGGCGCGACCGGGTGGTGCTGGCCACCAAGTTCGGCAACCTGCGGAAGCCGGACGGCACCGCCGGGGTCAACGGCCGGCCGGAGTACGTGCCGCAGGCCTGCGACGCGAGCCTCAAGCGCCTGGGCGTCGACACCATCGACCTCTACTACCAGCACCGGGTCGACCCGAGCGTGCCCATCGAGGAGACGGTCGGGGCCATGTCCCGCCTCGTCGAGCAGGGCAAGGTGCGCTTCCTGGGCCTCTCCGAGGCCTCGCCGGCCACCGTGCGTCGCGCCCACGCGGTGCACCCGATCGCCGCGCTCCAGTCCGAGTTCTCGCTCCTCTACCGGGTCGAGGCGGAGGAGACCTTGCCGACCCTGCGCGAGCTCGGGATCTCGTTCGTCGCCTACTCCCCGCTCGGCCGCAGCCTGCTGACCGGGAGCACCCGCACCGCCGCCGAGATCCCGGCCGACGACCGCCGCCGGGATCATCCCCGCTTCCAGGACGAGAACCTCCAGAAGAACCTGGACCTCCTGAAGCCGCTGCTCGACATGGCCAAGCAGAAGGGCTGCACCCCGGGCCAGCTCGCCCTGGCCTGGCTGCTCGCGCGGGGCAAGGACATCGTGCCGATCCCGGGGACCAAGCGGCGGGCCCGTCTCGACGAGAACGTGGCCGCCGCCGCGGTCTCGCTCACCCCGGCGGAGGTCACCGCGCTGCAGGAGGCGGTGCCCGCGGGCGCCGCCGCCGGCACGCGCTACCCGGCGCCCGCGATGAAGTCGGTCTACATCTAGGCCGGGGCCGCGCGCGTGGGGGACTGGCTCGAGACCTATCGCGGCACCGTCTTCCGCTGGGAGGTGGACCACAACGACCACTTCACGGTGGCGTACTACTTCGCGCGCATCGCCGACGCGGGCCTCGGGCTGCTCGCCGCCCTGGGCCTGGGGCCGCTCGACACCCGCACCACCGACTGCTTCGTGCGCTACCAGCGCGAGCTGCGGGTGGGCGACATCATGCACGTGGAGAGCGGAGTGATCCACGCCGAGCCCGGCGCCCTCGTGCTCGGCCACAAGCTGTTCGACTCGGGCGCGGGCACGCTCTGCACCACCGTGGAGCAGCGGGTGCGGGTGCCGGACGCCCTACCGCCCGAGAGCGCCCGGCGCGCCGAGGCGCGGCGCGTGGCGTGGGACGGCCCGGCGCGCGAGCGGCGGCCGCGCCCGACGGGCCTCGGCGGGTTCCGCGACAGCGCGCGGGACACCGTGAAGCCGGCCGAGCTGGACGTCTCGGGCGCGGCCGGGCTCTCGCACTACATCCACCGCTTCTCGGCCGCCAACGGCCATGCCATCGCCGCGTTCGGCATGACCCCCGCCTACATGCGCGCGGAGCAGCGCGGCTTCTCGACCTTCGAGTTCCAGCTCGAGCTGGGTGCGCCCCTGCGCGCGGGCGATCTGCTGCGGGTGCAATCCGGAGTCCTGCACGTGGGCAACTCTTCCCTTCGCCTCCTGCACGTGATGACCCGCGAGCCGGCCGGCGAGGTGGTGGCCTCGCTCGAGCAGTCCGGCGTGCACTTCGACCAGGACGCGCGCCGGCCCGCCCCGTTGCCCCCGGCCTTGCGCGAGCGCGCGGAGGGCCTGCGGGTGCCCGCGTCCTGATGCCCGCGCTGGGCCTCTTCTCGATGACCACCGGGCCCTGCTCGCACCCCGAGGGCGCGGCCCGGGTCGCGCGCGCCGCCGAGGCGGCCGGCTTCGATTCCCTGTGGGGCGGCGAGCACGTGGTGCTTCCGGACCCGCAGGCGCCGCCGTCGCCGCTCGCGCCCGAGGACCGCATCACCGATCCGATCGTGGCGCTCGCCTACCTGGCCGCGCACACCACGCGCATCCGGCTGGGGACCGGCATCATCATCGTGCCCCAGCGCAACCCGCTGGTGCTGGCCAAGCAGCTCGCGACCCTCGACGTGCTCTCGGGCGGCCGCCTCGTCTTCGGGGTGGGGGTCGGCTACCTCGAGGCCGAGTTCCGGGCGCTCGGCATTCCCTTCGAGACGCGGGGCGCGATGACCGACGACTACCTCGCCGCGATGCGCGCGATCTGGAGCCAGGACCGACCCGGATACCGCGGACGCTTCGTGACCTTCGAGGGCGTGCAGGCCCATCCGCAGCCCGTGCAGCGGCCGGGCCCTCCCATCGTCATCGGCGGGCACACGCCCGCCGCGTTCCGGCGGGCGGTCGAGCAGGGACAGGGCTGGTACGGCTTCGCGCTCGACGAGGACGGCGTGCGCCGCTGCCTCGACGGGCTCCGTGATGCGGCCGCCCGCTACGCGCGGCCGGCCGGGCTCGGTCCGCTCGAGATCAGCGTGACGCCGCGCCCGACCCGTGGCGGCGAGGCGATGAACCGCCCGACCGCCGACCGGCTCACGGCGCTGGGCGTCCATCGCCTCATTCTCATGCCGCCCCGCTCGCTCGAGGCCGACGGCCTCGTGCGCTTCGTCGAGAAGACCGCCCGCGAGCTGCGCTAGGCGCCGTCAGTCGGGGCGCGGGGTCCCGCGGCCCCACTCGACGGCGACGCCGAGGCTGGGCCAGCCGAGCGTGTCGTGGTCGCCCGCCATGCGGGAGCCCACCGGGGGATTCGGCGCGGTGTACCCGGCCACACCGGCCCGGCCGGTCGCGGTCGCCCCAGACAGCGGCTTGATGAACCGCGGCTGCTGCGGCAGCGACTGGCGCTGCGGGTAGAGGTCGCGATCCGGGACGGCCGGCGCGACGCGCTCGCGCTGCGAGGGGTGCGTCTTGAGGTCGAAGGAATCCGCGAACGCCCCCGCCGGGAGCATCGCGAGCAAGATCGTCAGCAAGGCCGCGATCGCCAGAGTAGGCATAGGAGTCGTCCTCCTTGCCGTGGAGAACACGCATGAGGGATGCCGGATCCGTATCCCGGGAGGGACGGAACGAGACGGTAATGGATCCGGATAGTTACGCTGAGCCCCTGCGTTCCGTTCCCGCCGGATTGGCCGCGTGGGGGCTCCAATGGGGCGCGGGTGGGGAAGACCGAACCTGGTAATTCCTGCCCGTCCGGCTTCCCCCTTCCCGCGGCCCGGCTGGGCGCTTATCATGGGCGAACTTTCACCGCTCACCCGAGGAGAAGGCCATGACCGCCACCAGCCAGTCCGTCGACCTCGACCGCCGCGGCCGCATCGCGGTGCTCACCGTGAACAACCCGCCGGTCAACGCGCTCAGCCAGCACGTGCGCCAGGGCCTGCGCGACGGCCTCAAGCAGGCCGCCGCCGACGGCGGCGTCGACGCGATCGTGATCGTCTGCGCGGGCCGCACCTTTATCGCGGGCGCCGACATCACCGAGTTCGGCAAGCCGCCGAGGGAGCCGGGCCTGCACGAGGTGCTCGACCTCATCGAGGGCTCGCCCAAGCCGGTCGTCGCGGTGATCCACGGCACCGCGCTCGGCGGCGGCCTCGAGGTCACGCTGGCCTGCCACTACCGCGTCGGGGTGAAGACCGCTCGCTTCGGCCTGCCCGAGGTCAAGCTGGGCATCCTGCCCGGGGCGGGCGGCACCCAGCGGTTGCCGCGCGTGGTCGGCGTGCCCAAGGCGCTGGCGATGATCGTGAGCGGCGACCCGATCGGCGCCGACGAGGCGCTCAAGGTCGGTCTGATCGACGAGATCGTGGACGGCGACCTCGCCGCGGCGGGGGTGACCTTCGCGGAGAAGATCGTGCGGGAGAAGCGGCCGCTCAAGAAGATCCGCGACCTCGACGACAAGATCGCGGCGGTGCGGGGCAAGCCCGAGGTCTTCGCCGAGTTCCGCAAGTCGGTGGCGCGGCAGACGCGGGGCTTCCGGGCTCCCGAGAACTGCATCAAGGCGGTCGAGGCCGCGGTGAGCCTGCCGTTCGACCAGGGCCTGAAACGCGAGCGCGAGCTGTTCCAGGAGCTGATCACCTCGCCCGAGTCCAAGGCCCAGCGCTATTTCTTCTTCGCGGAGCGCGAGGCGGCCAAGATCCCGGACGTACCGGGCGACACCCCGAGCCGGGAGATCAAGAAGGCGGCGGTGCTCGGCGCGGGCACCATGGGCGGCGGCATCGCGATGAACTTCGCCAACGCGGGGATCCCGGTGACGGTGGTCGAGGTCGCCCAGGACGCGCTCGACCGCGGGCTCGGGGTGGTGCGCCGGAACTACGAGGCGACCGCGTCCCGGGGCCGCCTCACCGCCCAGGACGTCGAGAAGCGCATGGGCCTGATCTCGGGCACCACCGACTGGAGCAAGCTCGCGGATGCCGACATCGTGGTGGAGGCGGTCTTCGAGGAGATGCCGATCAAGAAGGAGGTCTTCGCCAAGATCGACAAGATCTGCAAGCCGGGTGCGGTGCTCGCCACCAACACCTCCACCCTCGACGTGGACGAGATCGCTTCCGCCACCACGCGGCCGGAGAGCGTGATCGGCATGCACTTCTTCAGCCCCGCCAACGTCATGCGGCTGCTCGAGGTGGTGCGCGGCGACAAGTCGGCCAAGGACGTGGTGGCCACCGCGATGGGGGTGGGGCGGCGCATCGCCAAGGTCCCGGTGTGCGTGGGCGTCTGCTACGGCTTCGTGGGCAATCGCATGCTGCACCAGCGCGGCCGCGAGGCCGAGAAGCTGATCCTGGAGGGCGCGCTCCCCCACGAGGTGGACAAGGTGCTCACCGACTTCGGCTTCCCGATGGGCCCGTTCGCGATGGGCGACCTCGCCGGCCTCGACGTGGGCTGGCGCATCCGCAAGGGCAAGGGCGTGAAGTCGGCGGTGGCTGACCGAATCTGCGAGATGGGCCGCTTCGGCCAGAAGACCGGTGCGGGCTACTTCCGCTACGAGAAGGGCGACCGCACCCCGATCCCGGATCCGGACGTGGAGAAGATCATCGTCGAGGTCGCGAGCGAGATGGGCATCACCCGGCGGAAGATCGGCGACGACGAGATCCTGGCCCGCCTGCTCTACCCGATGGTGAACGAGGGGGCCAAGATCCTCGAGGAGAAGATCGCGATCCGGGCGAGCGACATCGACGTGATCTGGGTCTACGGTTACGGCTGGCCGGTGTACCGGGGCGGCCCGATGTTCTGGGCGGACCAGGTCGGGCTCAGGACCATCCGCGACCGGATGCAGGAGTGGCGCAAGACGCAGGGCGAGGATTGGAAGCCGGCGCCTCTGCTGGAGCGGCTCGCCACCGAGGGCAAGACGTTCACCGGGGCCTGAGAGCGGTGCGGGCTCTGGTGACGGGCGCGGCGAGCGGGATCGGCCGGGCCACCTGCCTGCGCCTGGCGCGCGACGCGCAGGCCGCGGGCAGCCGCGCGCAGATCGCGGCGGTGGACCTGGGCCCGTCCACCGCGCTCGACACCCTGGTGAAGGACCTGGGGAATCTGGGCGCCGCCGCCCTGCCGCTTCACGGCGACATGGCGACGGCGGACGCGCCCGCCCACGTGGTCGGGGAGGCGGTCGCGCGCTTCGGCGGTCTCGACGCGGTCGTGAGCAACGCGGGCGTGAACCGTCCCGGGCCGCTCGTCGACTACGCGGTCGCCGACTGGGACCGGATGTTCGCGGTGAACACGCGCGCGACGTGGCTGCTCGCCAAGGCGGCCCACCCCGCGCTCGCCGCCTCCCACGGGGCGATCGTGGCGGTGGCGTCGATGTCGGGCAGCAACGCCCACGCCAACCTCGGCGCCTACGGGCCGAGCAAGGCCGCGCTCATCATGCTGGTGGCGGTGCTCGCGCAGGAGTTCGGGCGCGACGGCATCCGAGTCAACAGCCTCTCGCCCGGCATGGTGCGCACCGGGATGACCGAGAAGGTCTACGCGGACCAGGCGGTGGCCGCCGCGCGCGACGCGCTGGTACCGATCGGCCGCGTCGCGACACCCGAGGACATGGCCGACGTCATCGCGTTCCTGCTCGGGCCGGACGCGCGCTACGTCAACGGGCACGACCTCGTCGCCGATGGCGGCGTGACCGGCAATTTCCTGGGACGGCTCCCCGGGCTCACGAGGATCACCCGGAGCTGAGCGCACTGTCAGCCGGCTGACTGCCCGGGCCTGACAGTGGCCCCGAGGCGGCGTGACAGCCCCTCGACAGCCGGGAAGTAGCTGAAATCGCAGGTCTGGCTCCACGCTCCGGTTGGCACCCGCCTCGCATGATGGACCTCAGCCGGAGGTCCTCGAATGCTCGCCCGACTGCTCAAAATCTGGAACCGATATCGAGATGCCGATCAACGCCAGCTGCCGCTGTTCCCGGACTGGGAACTCGCGCAATGGCTCACGCCGCTACCGTCCGTGGTCGCGGCGCTCGGCTTGCTCGTGCTGTTCGCGGTGGGAACGCCGTCGACCGCGGAGCCGGAGCGCGTCGTCGCGCTCGCGGAGCCGGCGGAGGAATCGGAGGAAGTCGACGCGCCCGAGTACGATCTCGCCGCCATCCCCGACTACATCAAGGCGGCCGCGCAGCGTCATCGGCTCTCCGAGTCGCTCATCACCGCGGTCATCTCGGTGGAATCGGGCTTCGACCATGCCGCGATCTCGAGCAAGGGAGCGCGCGGGCTCATGCAGCTGATGCCGCAGACCTCCGCGATGATGGGGGTCCGCGATCCGCACAGCCCCGACGAGAACATCGACGCCGGCGCCAGCCACCTGCGCGCGATGCTCGACACCTTCAAGGGCGATCTCCCGCTCGCCCTCGCCGCCTACAACGCGGGAGAGCAGAACGTGGTCCGCTACCACGGCATCCCGCCCTATCCGGAGACGCGCCGCTTCGTCGCCCGCGTCCTTCGCAAGATGGGTGACAAGCAGGGAGCGGAGCGAGTGATGGCCAAGAGCAGCGTGCCGGCCCCGGTGTGGACCTCGCGCACCGCGCACCCGGCCCCGGCGGTCCGGATGGCGGCTTCGCCGAGCCCCCGGCCGACCCTCGTGCCGCTGCCGGCGCCACGAACCGAGCGCGCCTCCCAGATCGTCTTCCAGGAGGGGGAGCTCCAGCCCCCGATCCGCAGCTGGGCGCCCGCCACCTCGCCCGGCGCGCCGACCCCGCCGGAGCCCACCGCGCCGCTCGCGCAGTCCCCGTAGTACTTCGATCGCTCGCCTCCCGCCCGCCTCTTGCGCTACGATGGCCGAGCCCCGGCCATCGTGCGGGTGCGAAAGGAGCGAGCATGCGATTCGGGGTCTTCTACGAGCACCAGCTGCCCCGTCCGTGGGTGGAGGGTAGCGAGCAGCGGCTCTTCCAGGACGCGCTGGCCCAGGTCGAGCTGGCCGATCGGCTGGGCATCGACTACGCCTGGGAGGTCGAGCACCACTTCCTGGAGGAATACTCCCACTCCTCGGCGCCCGAGGTCTTCCTGGCCGCGGCGTCGCAGCGGACCCACCGCATCCGCCTCGGGCACGGCATCGTCCTGATGCCGCCCGGCTACAATCACCCGGCCCGCGTGGCCGAGCGCCTGGCCACCCTCGACCTCGTCTCCAACGGGCGCGTGGACTGGGGCACCGGCGAGTCCGCCTCGCGCGCCGAGCTCGAGGGCTTCGGCATCGACCCGGCGGAGCGGCGGGCGATGTGGCGCGAGACCACCGAGCAGGTCGCCAACATGCTCGCGCTGGATCCGTACCCCGGCTTCCAGGGCAAGTACTTCTCGATGCCGATCCGCAACGTGGTGCCGAAGCCGGTGCAGAAGCCGCACCCGCCGCTCTGGGTGGCGTGCTCCAATCGCGAGACCATCCACCTCGCCGCCCAGCTCGGGATGGGAGCGCTCACCTTCGCGTTCATCGATCCGGCCGAGGCCCGCCACTGGGTCGACGACTACTACGAGACGTTCAAGCGCGAGTGCGTGCCGATCGGCCACGCGGTCAATCCCAACGTGGCGATGGTGACCGGCTTCTCCTGCCATCCGGACGCGCAGGAAGCGCGACGGCGTGGGATCGACGGGTTCCGCTTCTTCCAGTTCGCGCTGGGTCATCACTACGTCTTCGGCAAGCACCGGCCCGGACGCACCGACATCTGGGACAAGTTCGAGCGGGTCCGGGCCGAGCTCGACCTCGACGTCCTGGGCGGCGGCACCGGCTGCATCGGCACCCCCGAGGAGCTGCGGGCTTCCCTGCGCGCCTTCGAGGAGTACGGAGTCGACCAGACCATCTTCATCCAGCAGGGCGGCAAGAACCGCCACGAGCACATCTGCGAGGCGCTCGAGCTGTTCGCCGCCTCCGTGATGCCCGAGTTCAAGGCCCGTGACGCCGAGCGCGCCGCACGGAAGGCCGAGGCCCTCGCCCCCTACGTGGCCGCGGCCTTCGAGCGGAAGCGGGCGATGGCCGGGCTCGCCGACGCCGACATCCCGGCCTACGAGGCCTACGGGCTCACCGTGACCCAGCCGATCGATCTGGAGAAGATGCCGGAGGCCAACCGGCGTCGGATCCTGACCTTCCGGAGAATGCGGGAGATCATGGAGGGCCGCTAGACCGCATGGCGCCCGGCTCGGAGCCGATCCAGCCGCTCGGAGGCCGGCTCAGGCGCGTCGGGGAGATGCTCATCGGGCTGTCGGGCTCTCCGGTCCCGACCCATCTGTTCCAGACCCTCGCCGAGCAGGCCGAGACGGTGGTGCCGCACGACTACCTCGCGGTGTGCCTGGAGGACGCCGAGCAGCAGGGCTATCTCGTGCATTCGCTTTCCGGCCTCGTCGGCGAGCCGGTGGCCTCCCGGCTGTTCACCCGCGAGGAGGGGCTGCCCGGGCGGACGATCCGCACCGGTCGGGCCTACCTCGTGGGAGAGCTCGAGCGCATCGCCGACGGCGCGCCCGATCTCGACGGGGTGCTCGTGCGTGCGGGCCTCCAGGCCGCCCTCGCGGTCCCCCTGCGGCGCGGGATGCAGATCCTGGGTGCGCTGCTCTTCGCGCGGCGGGCCGCGCCCTACTCGCTCGACGACCTCGAGGTCACCACCCTGCTGGCCGCCGGAGTCTCGGGCGCGCTCGAGACCTGCCGCGCGTACCAGGCGCTGGCCGACGAGCGCGGGACCCTGGCCGCGATCCTGACCAGCACCGCCGACGCGGTGGTGATGGTCGGGCAGGACGGGCTCGTGCTCCTCGCCAACCCGGCCGCACGCGCGATGCTGGGGGGTGGCGCCGGAGTCCATGACCGGCCGGCCCTTCGTCCAGGCGGTCGAGCACGAGCCGCTGCGCCGTCTCTTCGAGATCGGACAGCCGGGCGTGGTGGAGCTCCCGCTCCCCGACGGGCGCACCGCCCAGGCGAGCCTCGTGTTCGTCACCACCGAGTACGGCGAGCCGGTCGGCCTCGCCGCCATCCTGCGCGACATCACGCTGCTCAAGAACCTGGAGCAGATGAAGAACGACTTCGTCAACACGGTGTCCCACGATCTCAAGAGCCCGATCATGGCGATCGCCATGACCACCGAGCTCTTGATGAAGACGGCCCCGGCGACCGGCGAGGAGGCCTACCGCGAGCGCTGCCGCCGGATCCTCCGCAGCGCGAACCAGATGACCGAGCTCGTGACCGACCTCCTGGACCTGGGCAAGATCGAGGCGGGGCTCGAGGGACCGGGCGAGCCGATCGACCTCGTCGCCCTGATCGGCGAGGCGGTGAAGGCCCTGGCCGCACCCGCGGAGGCCAAGCGCATCGCCATCTCGGTCGAGGCGCCGGTCACCGTGCTCGTCACCGGCGTCCGGGCCCGGGTCGCCCAGGTGCTCGGGAACCTCATCGGCAACGCGGTCAAGTACACGCGGGACGGAGGACGGGTCCAGGTCGTGGTCGAGGCCGCCGCCCCGCCTGAGGGTGCACCGATCCGGCTTCGGGTCGTCGATACCGGCATCGGGATCCCGGCCCGCGACCTGCCCCACGTGTTCGACAAGTTCTACCGCGTCAAGAGCGACTCCACCGTGGGCATCTCCGGCACCGGTCTCGGTCTCGCCATCACCCGGAGCATCGTGGAGGCGCACCGCGGTCGCATCGGCGTGGAGAGCATCGAGGGGGCCGGCAGCACGTTCTCGGTGGAGCTCCCGTCGGCGCCGGCCGGCGCCGACCGTCCCGCGTGAGCCGGGGCGGCTAGGCCTCGACGGGCCGGAACGCGGGAAGCCGCAGGGTCACCACGGTGCCCCGCTCGGGGGCGGGAGCGATCTCGAGGTCGCCGCCGTGGCGCCGGAGTAGGCCGTAGGCCACGTTCAGCCCGAGGCCCTTGTGCTCGCCGGCCTTGGTGGTGAAGAAGGGCTCGAGCGCGCGACGCTCCGCCTCGGGGATGAGGCCCACGCCGTCGTCGCGGACGGTGCAGAGCACGTGGGAGCCGGCCTCCCGCGTCTCGACCGTGATGGTGCCACCTTCCGGGATCGCCTCGATCGCGTTCATCAGCACCACCGTCACCGCCTCGATGAGCACCGAGGCCTCGCCGGCCACCGGCGGGAGAGCCCCGCGATCGAAGTTCACCTGGACGTGCCGCGCGTCGGCCCCGTCGCCGATGGTGCAGCAGGGGCGGGTCGCCTCGACCGCGGCCCTCACGACCTCGTTGAAGTCGAGCGGCGGCGCCGCGGTCAGGGCGCGCACCTCGGCGAAGGACTGCAGCCGCTTGAGCACCTTGGCCGCCTCCTTGACCGTGGTCTTGATGGTGGCGAGCTGGTCGTGGCCCGGGGTGCCCTCGAGCTGGGGCAGCACCACCTGCACCTTGCCCATGATCATCTGCAGCACCTGGCGGACGTAGTCGGTCACGCCGTCGGTGAGCGAGGCGATCGCGCGCAGGCGCTCGGTCTCGATCAGCTCGTGCTGCGCGGCCCGTACGTCGTCGAGGGCGGTCTGCAGTCCCTGATAGAGATGGCTGTTCTCGAGCGCCACCGCCGCCTGGTCCGCGAACGCCCGCGCCAGGGCGATGTCCTCGCCGGTCCAGTTCCGGCCGGTGCGGTCGCGGGCCACCACCGCGCCGACCACGCGCCCCTGCACGAGCAGCGGCAGCGCGAGGGCGGCGCCGCGCCCGCTCGCGGTCACCTCCGCGCGAGCGTCCGTGCTCAGCACCACCCGCGGATCCTCGAGCAGGTCCGCGGTCGGGACGGGCTGCCGCGTGGTGGCGGCCACGCCCTCGAGGCCGGCGCCCCGGGGCAGGACCGGGTCGGCGTGCAGCGCCGATCCGCCGCCCGCCGAGACCGCCACCCGCACGAGCGCCCACGTCTCCGGGTCCAGCCGGTAGACCGCCGCGGCGGGCACCTCGAGGAGGCCGACGATCCCGTCGGCGATCTGCCGCCCCAGCTCGGTGAAGGTCAGCGACTGCGGCACGCTCCGCGCCACCGCCGCGAGGCGCTCCGCGATGTGGCGACCCCGCTCGGTCTCGGTGAAGAGCTGGGCGTTGCGCAGCGCGAGCGCGGCCTGGTCGCCGAAGACGGCCAGCAGGTGCTGCTCCTCGCCGGA
>DATFAJ010000247.1:0-3799 GCA_035254745.1 Candidatus Methylomirabilota bacterium
CAGGCCGCGGTGGACCCCGACATCGCCTGGGCCAAGCTCGCGAGCCTGGCCGAGGGCGCCCGCCTGGCCTCGCGCGAGCTCTGGGCGCGTCAGTAGCGGGCCGCCACCACCGGGGCCGAGCGGAGCTGGACGCTGATCCGCAGGCCGGCGTGGGCCACCTTCGGCAGGGCGTGCTCCCACGTCTGCTGACAGGTGCCCCCCATCACCAGCAGATCGCCCGCGCCCAGGTCGAGCGCACGCGAGCGTCCGCCGCCGGCGGGGCGCAGCAGGAACCGCCGCCGCGTGCCGAGCGCGACGATCGCCACGATCGCGTCGCCGCGCGCCGGCCCCAGGCGGTCGCCGTGGAAGGCCACGCTGTCCTGCCCGCTGCGGTAGGCGGCGAGCGACACGCGCGGGAGCGGGCGCCCGTAGCGCGCGGCGAGCGCGTCCCGCATCTCCGGCAGCAGCGGGTGGCCGATCCCGTCGTCCGGCCACGTGGCCACGAGCCGCGGCACGTCGACGACGCGGTCGTACATGCGGCGACGCTGGGCCTGCCAGCGGGTGGTGGTCCAGAGCGCCTCGAGCACCGCCTCGTGCCCCTTGATCCACTCCGGCAGGTGATCGATCCAGGCGCCCGCGCCCAGGTCGGTGCGCCGGAGGCCGGCGAGTGTCGGATCGCACGCGGGCGCCTCGGCGAAGAGCCCCGCCTGGTAGAGCACGGAGGATCCGGTCCGCGCGGTCATCGCCTCCATGCTCTCACGCCGAGGAAGCCCCGTCCCCGCCGGGCCGCACGAGGATGGTACGATGCGTGAGAGCTCCCGATGCGCTCGTCTCGTGGATCGATGCAGCTCGTCGTGATGGCCGCGCTCCTCGCCGGCCTCGTGGGCGCCCCCGCGCCCGCGGCGGCCGCCGAGTCGGCGGTCGTCATTCCCGCCCCGGCGCTGGACGACGCCAAGCGGGCTGGACCGCTCCAGACCGCGGTGCTCGCCGGCGGCTGCTTCTGGGGCGTGCAGGGGGTGTACGAGCACGTGCACGGCGTGCGGAAGGTCCTCTCGGGTTACTCGGGCGGCGACAAGGCGACCGCGGACTACGAGGCGGTCAGCCGGGGCGGGACGGGCCACGCCGAGTCGGTCGAGATCCGCTTCGACCCGAAGCAGATCTCCTACGGGGAGATCCTGCGCATCTACTTCTCGGTGGTGCACGATCCCACCCAGCTCGACCGCCAGGGGCCGGACTCCGGCACCCAGTACCGCTCGAGCATCTTCTACGCGAGTGAGTCGCAGAGGAAGATCGCGCAGGCCTACATCGCCCAGCTGGAGCGGGCCAAGGTCTTCGGGCGCCCGATCGTCACCCGGGTCGATCCCCTCCGGGGGTTCTACGCCGCGGAGGACTACCACCAGGACTTCCTGCAGCGGAACCCGGATCACCCCTACATCGTCATCAACGATCTGCCCAAGATCGAGAACCTTCGGAGGGTCTTTCCCGCCTCTTACCGGGAGCCCCCCATCACGGTCACGGGCGCCCGGCGCTAGCGCGTCCCTCCACCGCGGCGGTCACGCGACCAACCCCTCCGGCCGGCGGCGGCGGTCGCGTCGCGCCAGCACTCGACGGTGCTCGAGGAGCAGGCGCACCGTCTCCTGCAGCACGGTGGCCACCGGCACCGCGATGATCATGCCGAGCACGCCGAGGGCGTGGCTGCCGACCACAACCGAGCCGAGCAGCAGCGCGGGGTGGAGGTGCACGCTCCGTCCGATGGTGAAGGGCTGGATGATCGTGTCGTCCAGCACCTTGATGACCAGGAACAGCAGCACCACGCGCCCCACCCCGGCGAGCCCCTGCCCCGGCGTCAGCACCACCACGAGCCCCGCGGCGGCGGCCGAGAGCAGCGGCCCCACGAAGGGCACCACGTTGGCGAGGCCGGCGAAGGCGCCGAGCAGGAGCGGATACGGGACGCGCGCCGCCCACAGGCCCAGGGCGGCCAGCGCGGCCACCACGAGGCCGTCCAGCACCACGCCGCGGATGTAGCGTCCGATGACCCCGTTGACCTCGCGCCACACCGCCACCGACGTCTCCACGTGCTGCGGAGGCAGCCGATCCATGGCCACCGCGATGAGCCGATGCATGTCGCGCAGCAAGAAGAAGGCGAAGAACGGGACCAGGATGACGAGCAGGAACAGGTGGCCCACGTGCTCGAAGAGGTCGCCGGGCTCGCCCGGACCCCGGTTGAGGACGAAGCGCTGGACCCAGGCCCCGCCCTCGGGCAGGAGGCGCCGGAGCGCCGGGGCCGACTCGGCCAGCTCGCGCACCACCGCGTCGAGACCCACGTCGATCTGGCGCGCCAGCGCGGGCATGCGCTCCATCAACGCCCCGCCCTCCGCGAGCATGCCCGGCCCTAGCAGGAAGCCGCCCACGACCAGCACCGCGATGATCCCCGCGAACAGCGCGCCGACCGCCACGCTCCGCCGGATGGCCAGGGCGTCGGCCCACGCGACCGCCGGGCTCAGGAGATAGGCGAGCGCGGCGGCGAGGAACACGGGCAGGATCAGGCCACGGGCCAGCCAGGCGAGCGCCGCGAGCCCGCCCCAGACGAGGAGCCGGCTCGGCGTCACAGCGGGCCGGCCGTCTCCCGGCCCGGTCCCGGCTCGCTCGCGCGCACCGGGCTGCGCCGCGCGTAGAGGGCGAGCAGCCGGGAGAGGTTGCGCATCACCACCACCGCGATCCGGGCGTTGCCCTCGATCAGCGCGTCGAAATCGCTCTTGTAGAGGATCAGCAGCCGCCCCGCCGTGACGATGCGCGCGGTGGCCGAGCGCGGGAAGTCGTCGATGAGCGCGAGCTCGCCGAAGGCATCGCCGGGCCCGAGCGTGTTCAGGATGTACGGGCCCTGCGGCGTCGCCCGGGTGATCTCCACCGCGCCCTCGACCACCACGAACAGCGCCCGGCCCGGATCGCCCTCCTCGAAGACGACCTCGCCCGGGCGATACATCTTCTCGAAGAACCGCGTCGCCAGCCGCGCCAGGAGGCGACGCGGCAGGCCGGTGAAGAGCGGCGAGCCCGCGAGGAAGGGCGCGCGACGCATCTGCTCGGGGTCCGCCGCCCAGCCGAGCCAGCGCGGGAGAGGTTGCTCGAACATTGCGCGCACTATAGCAGAACGCGCCACGGGGGCGCGCGGCCCCTCGCCCGGCCGCGATCACGGCCGTGGATCGTCGACCGGGATGTAGACCACCGGCGCGGTGTGCTTCCGGTACGCCTTTCGCTCTCCGCTCTCGAGACACCGGAACGCCTCGGCCGACAGCGACACGGTGCGGGCCGGCAGGGTAGCCGCGAGGTTGACCTCGCTCCCGATCACGTCGAAGCGCTCGCCCTGGCCGAACGGGCCCGCGACCGCCCGTCCGAAGTGGGCCTTGACGACGACCCGGGAGTCCCAGCCCCGTGCCGCCCACCACGCATCGATGTCACGCTTGAGCGCGGGCAGCGCGGCCGCGCCGGCGCCCGCCCGCTCTTCGGCCCAGACCGCGAGGAAGGCGTCGCCCATGAACTTGACCAGCCGCCCGCCGAGGGCCGCGACGCCGCTCTCCGCGTGCCGGTAGTACCCGTCGAGCAGCTCGGCGAGCGGGCCGGCGGGCGTGGCGCGTGCGTTCACGGTGAACCGCGTGAGATCCGCGAAGACGATGAGCAGCGCCTGCTCGGTGCGAGCGGACGGGAGACCGGGGGAGCTCGACATGGCCGCCTCCGTCGTCGTGTACATCGTGTTTCGCCGGTCCTTGTGCCCGGCCGGAGGGACGAAGTGGCGCCGGCCCTTGCGTCCGGCAGTTGGGCAAAG